>CAMUZD010000355.1 GCA_947165115.1 uncultured Clostridia bacterium | reverse complement strand
GGGAGCAAAGACACGCTCACAAAGCGCATCATCCCTCGCGTTGACAAGGGAATAGCGAATCTTCATGCCGAGATGCGACATGCCTATTTCATAGGTGTCGGGGAAGCAGAAGGCATAGCTGATATCGACCGAACCGCGGTCTTTCACGACGCTGTTCAGCTCGCCTCCGACATACCTGCCGGGCTTCTGCACTTTTAACAGATATTTTTCAATCTCTTTGGGATACATATATTTCAGAACCTCTGTCCGCAGTCATAATAAAAATATGATAACACACTTTTGATTAAAAATCTATAAAATAATAAATAATTGCAGAGCGGGCGGTTTACGGTATTATGCTCCGCTGATAAAAAAGCGGCCCTGCGCGATGCAGGGCCGGGTGAGTTATTATGCCGGGTCGGGGGTATAGTAGATTTCGAAGCAGTAGGAGTGGAAGTCGGGTTTCACAACCGCTGTCCAGAAGGTTGAGCCCTTGACCTCGATGCCGCCGAAGTTGATTTTCTCAACATAGCCGCAGCCGTTACCTCTCGCCTTGTCGTGGGAGATTATTCTTATCCAGTAGAGCGGATTCGTGCCGAGATTTATCTCTTTATTGTTGCTTGTCGCGTATTTTTCGAGAATGGTCTTCATCTCGGCGGAGGTGTAGGTTCTGGTCTGAACGGGAACCTCCTCGGGACTTGAAACGCCGCCGCAGAGATAGGGGATTGCTCCGCCCCAGGCGTTTTCGGATGAGGTGGTCTTGCCCGCGCACGAGGCGAAGTAAACGGTCTGAGCCGGCTTGTTATTGTAATAAGCGCACTGCGCCTTCGGCTTATCTGTTGTTTTTGTCATACCGAGCACCGACATAACGGCCTTTTCAAGGTTTGTGCCCTTGTAATTGTAGCTCGAATTATAGGACTGGTCGGTGTATTTGTTATAGGCCTGCGAGAATGAATAGGCGGCGACTGCCTGCGCCTTGAGCGCCTCGGTCGGTGAATTCGGGCCTATTTCCTGGCAGACGGTCCTGCAGAGGAATTCGAGCAGGGAAATCGTGCCGACACCGGGCTTGGTGACCGTCGCGGGAGTGTTCGGATCCGCGGCAACGGTAACTCCGGGATAGTAGTGGGTGATGATTTCCTTATAGGTCTTGCCCTGCTTCGCCATCGCGATTGCGCCTTCCTGGCTCATTCCGACGCCGTGACCCCAGCCGTAAATCTTGAAGGTGAATGTACCGCTGGTCTGGCTGTAATTCGATGGGTCAACGGGATTTGTCGGCGTGACCGGTGTCGTGGAAGTATAGGGGCATTTGACATATTTCGCAGGATTTATAAGCGCGAATTTGCCGTCCGCCTGCTTCTCCTGAATCGCGAAGTGGAGATAGGCCTTTTCGGTTCCCGCCGATTTGCCGACGGTGCCGATTACCTGCCCCTTCGTGACCGAGGTTCCCTTCGCGAGGTTGATTTCGCCGCAATTTGCGTAAATCGACTGGACGTCGCCGTGGTCAATGAGGATGAAGTTGCCGAGCTCACTGTCGCCCATGACAACTCCGCCCACTGTGCCGTCGGCTGCCGCGAGAATCCGGGTTCCCGTCATATCGCCGCTCGCAAGCACGATGTCGATGCCGTAGTGCTTGCCGTCTTCCCAGTCGGCTTCAATTCTGCTCTCCGAACCTATAGGCCAGGTCCATTCGAGCTTCTTGTCCCCTCCGATGCTGCCCATGAGCGTTGAAATAAGCTGCATAAACGCCATGAACAGCGCCGTGAGAATTTTGATTATCTGTTCCATAAAAATCCTTTCGTTCGGGATTCCGTTTCAACCGCGCCGGATTGCACGGAATTACGGAATCATTTACGGGAAATATCCCGAAATAACCTTGCGGTTATTTACTGATGAAACAAAGTGAGAGCGCAATCGCGAACTGCGCAATATAGTAGGTGACGTGGTTTGTCACGATGTCGACCGGCCTGTTTTTGCCCTCGCCGAAATAGGTGCCGTTGAGAATAAGATCGGAGAGCGCGAAGAGGACCGAGCCGCCGAATATCATATCAAGGCCGATATTCCTGAATGAGTGCAGGAACGCCATCGAGCCCGAGAACATCATGAGCGAGAAGAGGAACGGGCTGTAGAGCACGACTATCCATCTGAATTTGCCGTAATTGACCTTGAGAAGCTTTTCGGAAAATCTGATGAATACCGCAATCACAGCGCAGATGGCAACGGGTATGATGAGATAAAGGATATTGCCCTTTTTATAGAATTCGCTTATCAGCGCAATATCATAGAGCACGTGGCCCGCGAGAAACGCCGTGAAGCCCGCGTAGGTGTACTGGTCGGATGATTTGCGGTGGGCGTATTTGAGGTCGAGCGCGATGTCGCCGAGCATTCCGCAGATAAGTCCCATAACTATCCATAAGCCGAATCTGATATGGGTCATATCGAAATCCGTGAACGCTATGCCCGAGAGCGCGGTGGCGATAAAGCTGATTGAAACGAGCGCCTTTATCATCGCGACCGTGGGCGAGCTTCCCT
>CAMUZD010000354.1 GCA_947165115.1 uncultured Clostridia bacterium | reverse complement strand
CTCAACAGCGAGCACGCCGCCCGCTATGCCCACGAATTCTCGGGCGGTCAGAGGCAGAGAATCGGCATCGCCCGCGCTCTCGCGGTAAACCCCGATTTCATCGTCTGCGACGAGCCCGTTTCCGCGCTGGATGTCTCGATTCAGGCGCAGGTTATAAATATGTTTGACGAATTGCAGGATAAGCTGGGCCTGACCTATCTCTTCATCGCCCACGATCTGCTTGTAGTCCGCCATATCTCCGACAGAATCGCGGTCATGTATCTCGGCCACATGGTCGAGCTCGCTCCGGCGGGCGAGATTTACGATCATCCGCTTCATCCCTATTCAAAATCGCTGCTCTCGGCGGTTCCCGTGCCCGATCCCAAAACGGCGAGGGCAAATCAGCGAATAGTTCTCACAGGCGATATTCCGAGCCCGCTCAACGCCCCGTCCGGCTGCCCCTTCCGCACAAGGTGCAGATACGCGACCGAGGCCTGCGCTCAGAGTATGCCCGAATTCAAGGAGGTTTCTGCAGGCCACTTCGTCGCGTGCCACAGAGTTGACGAAGTGAACTGAGGAATATAAAATCATTTATTATTTTCAGAAAGGACGACCTGAAATGAAAACAAAAAAGATTGTCGCAATCGTGCTTGCTCTGGTTATCGTTATCGGACTTGCCGCCTGCGGCGCAAAGAAACCCGGCAAGGATGACGGCAAAAAGACCGGCGATGTGAGAAGCATCTCCGTCTGCCTCGCTTCCGAACCCGACACAATCGACCCTGCCCTCAACTCCGCAGTTGACGGCGCAACCCTTCTCGCCCACCTTTTCTCCGGCCTCGCAAAGTGGTCTCAGGATGCCGAAGGCAACCTTGAAATCGTTGCCGACGCCGCCGAGGAGCTCACCGAGGGCGTTGAAAACGAAGACGGCACCGTAACCTACACTTACAAGCTCAGAGACGGCCTCAAATGGTCGGACGGCAAGGACGTTACCGCCGGCGATTATGTTTTCGCATGGCAGCGCGCCGCTTCCACCGAGCTCGCGGCCGACTACGGCTATATGTTTGAGATAGTTGACGGCTACGCCGAGATGTGGGAAACCGACGACGATGAGAATTATGTCAATCCCGATGCCAAGCTCAACGCAAAGGCAATCGATGACAAGACCATCGAAATCACCATCGAGAACGCCATCAGCTACTGGGACGAGCTGCTTGCATTCCCCGCATACTTCCCCGTTCGTGAAGATGTCGTTTCAAACGAAGCGTGGGCAACCGACCCCTCGACCTATGTCTGCAACGGCCTTTACACAATGAAATCCTGGGATCACAACTCCCTCATCACCCTTGAGAAGAATCCGGATCATCCCGATGCGGACGAAGTCACGATGGATGAAATCAAATTCTATCTCTCCGACGATGCGAACAACCAGCTCTCCAACTTCAAAAACGGCGAGTGGGCTCTCATTGACGATGTTCCCACCAACGAAATCGCTTCTCTCAAGAAGGATTATCCCGATGAATTCTTCAACGTAGGCCAGATCGGCACCTACTATGTCTGCTGGAATGTCAATGAGGACATCCTTCCCGCCGACAGCGGCCTGACCGGCGTCGAAGCCGAAAACGCAAAGGCTGAAATCCGCAAGGCGGTTTCCCTGCTTCTCGACCGCAACTACATCATCGACGAAATCGCTCAGGGCGGCCAGCTTCCCGCTTCCTCGTTTGTAGCTATGGGCCTGACCGATGCCGACGGCTCCGAATTCTATAAGAATACCGGCTTCAGCAAGGATTTCGACGGTTACTTCGACACCTCCGCGGACGCTCTCGAGGCGAATTTCAATTCCGCTATGGAAACCCTCAAGAAGTATTATAAATATGATGAGGCAACCAAGAAATTCACCAACTTCCCCTCAATGACCTATCTCTACAACACCAGCGAAGGCCATAAGGCAATCGGCGAATACATCCAGTCCGCTCTCGCAGGCGTCGGCATCAATATGACGATGGAAAATCAGGAGTGGGCAACATTCCTCAACACCCGTAAAGCAGGCGACTACTCAATCGCCCGTAACGGCTGGCTTGCGGACTACAACGATCCCATCTGCTTCCTTGATATGTGGGTAACCGCCTCCGGCAACAACGATATCCAGTTCGGCAGAGGCGACCACGCGAACATCAAGGCATATTCGCTCGACCTTACTCCGTTCGGCTATGATACCAAGGTTGAAAACGGCACCTGGGCAGAGACCTATGACGTTCTCATCTCCGCAATCAAGAGCTGCACCGATAAGGATGCCCGCTACAAGATGATGCACCTCGCCGAGGATATGCTCATGGCTACCGGCTGCATCACCCCGATTTACTACTACACCGACCTCTATATGCTTGATTCTTCCGTTCAGGGTTACTTCTCGAATCCTCTCGGCTTCAAGTATTTCATGTACTGCACATACAAAGCAGGTTAAGAGCAAATAAACGGATAACACAAGGCGCGGAGAATTCTCCGCGTCTTTTCTTTGCCGCCGAAGCAAGG
>CAMUZD010000353.1 GCA_947165115.1 uncultured Clostridia bacterium | reverse complement strand
CTCATAACCGTTGAAAAGCTGATTCATAATGCCGTTGCCGTTGGTGTCTGTCATAAATTCCGAGCGGTAGCCGATGAGACCGCGTGAAGGAATCTTGAATTCGAGATGGGATGAACCGCCCTCGCGCGAGCCCATATTCTCAAGCTCGCCCTTGCGGGAGCCGAGTTTTTCAATGACGATGCCGACATACTGCTCGGGAACTTCAACAATCAGAAGCTCCATCGGCTCGTAGGTTTTGCCGTCGATTTCCTTGAGAATTACCTTCGGGCGCGAAACCTGGAATTCATAGCCCTGGCGGCGCATTGTCTCGATCAGAATCGAAAGCGAGAGCTCGCCTCTGCCCGAAACCTTGAAGGTATCGGTGGTCTCGGTCTCCTCGACACGCATGCTCACATTTGTTTCGACCTCCTTGAAGAGGCGGTCGCGGATATTTCTCGAGGTGACGAATTTGCCCTCTTTGCCCGCGAACGGGCTGTCGTTTACGATGAAATTCATCGCGATTGTGGGCT
The DNA here is from genome assembly GCA_947165115.1 of uncultured Clostridia bacterium. Classification (GTDB taxonomy): domain Bacteria; phylum Bacillota; class Clostridia; order Oscillospirales; family Acutalibacteraceae; genus CAG-177. The sequence goes on along the minus strand of CAMUZD010000353.1, from coordinate 2,003 downwards.
CGTCTATTTTGATGAACGGCAGAGGCTCGATGCATTCGGGGTCGCAGAGCGTCTCGCCGATATTGAGTCCCTCTATACCGCTCACGCAGATTATGTCGCCGGCCTCGGCCTCTTCGCATTCCACTCTCTTGAGGCCTTCGAACTGATACAGGCGTGAAATTTTCACATTCTGCTGAGTGCCGTCGGTTTTGCAGAGCACGCAGTTTTCGTTCTTTTTAATCCTGCCGCGCTCCATTCTGCCGATGCCGATTCTGCCGATATAGTCATCGTAATCGAGCGAGGAGAAGAGGCACTGCAGAGCGCCGTCGGGATCGCCTCCGGGCGGGTCGATATGCTCTAAGATTGCGTCAAAGAGCGGGCGCATGTCGCCTTCCCTGTCATTCGGGTCAAGGGATGAATAGCCGTCTCTCGCGCTGGCATAGACGACCGGGAATTCGAGCTGATCCTCCTCGGCGCCGAGGTCGATAAAAAGATCGAGCACTTCATCAACGACTTCGTCGGGGCGGGCGTTGGGTCTGTCTATCTTGTTGATGACGACAAGTATTTCCTTCTTGAGATTGAGCGCCTTTTTGAGAACGAATCTCGTCTGGGGCATACAGCCCTCAAAAGCGTCAACGAGCAGGAGCACGCCGTCAACCATCATCAGGATACGCTCAACCTCGCCTCCGAAATCGGCGTGGCCGGGGGTGTCGACTATGTTGATTTTTGTATTCTTATAGTGAATTGATGTGTTTTTGGATAATATCGTGATGCCTCTCTCGCGCTCGAGGTCGTTTGAATCCATGACTCTCTCGGCGACCTGCTCGTTTTCCCTGAAGGTTCCGCTCTGGCGGAGCATCTGGTCGACGAGGGTGGTCTTGCCGTGGTCAACGTGCGCGATGATGGCTATATTTCTTAAATCTTTTTTCTGGGACATGGGTATCACCTGGTTTGGATTTTGATTATTCTTCGATTACTATACCTTCGGCTTCGCGTTTCGCTTTGAGCTCGCTGACTATTCTCTCCTTCTCCTTGCCGGAAATCTTATAGAAGAACATCGGCAGGGCGCAGAGCAGCAGGCTGATGCCGGGGATGACGGAAACGAGCGAGAAAACTGCGAAATTCTGGGCGTGGGTGAGGTCGGTGGCAGCCTTGATTGCCGTGGACGAAAGCATCTCGGCGGGCTGGAAGCCGATAATCATATACATTACGATAATGCCGCTGGTTGAGAGGGCATTGCCGATTTTGTTGATGAATCCGCTGATTGCGGAGCCGAGACCGTTGTCTCTGAAGCCGGTCGTGAGCTCCATATAGTCGAGGCAGTCGCAGATCATCGCGAATGTCAGGACGTTGATAACGCCGAGCGGAATGCAGGAGATGATGATGAACGGAATGCAGATATAGAGATTGCTTGTGAACCAGCCGATGAGGGTGGTGCCGACGCTGGCAACCGCGCCTGCGAGGCAGGTCGTGATGAGAATTTTCTTATAGTCGAATTTTTTCATCATCTTGGGCATGAACAGCATCGCGCCGAACATACCGACTATTGCGCAGACCTGGAAAATGGTCTTGACCGAGGAGACGCTCGCCGAAATGGCGGCCGTTCTCTCCTCGAGAGTCATTCCGGTAAGATCCGGGCCGATATAGAAAGCGTAACGGGCAACATGGATTGCCGCCGCCTGAACCATGTATCTGCCGCTTGAGAGAACACCCATAAGCAGAACGAGCATGAGGGGTTTGCAGGTGAATACTCTCTTGAGCTGAGAGGGATCGCCGGGCTGACGCTTCTTAACGGGAGGAACAATTCTCTCTTTTACATGGAAATAGGAGTTGATATACATGATAATGCCGATGCCGACCGTGACAATCGCGATAATGAGATATCTCTTTTTGTCATAGGCGAGGGGATCGGCGGTGCTTATAAGCTTCGGAAGAAGGAAGCCTGCGGCAAGGAAGAAAATCTCGGGCAGGGCCGAGCCGATTGAATTGATAATCTTTGTGAAGGAGATGACCGAGCCGCGCTC
>CAMUZD010000352.1 GCA_947165115.1 uncultured Clostridia bacterium | reverse complement strand
GATACCCTTGAAAAAGTCCTCTCCGGGCGGAGTTATAATCAGCCCCGCAGCAGCCGCAAGCAGCGACACGCTGAGCATCATTTCTTTTTTGAAATATCCAAATACTTTTTTCATTGCCTGTCCGATTCGCCGGTTACGGCTTTTTTTTATTTCTGCCTCTTCATCCTGATATTGATATTCTGCGGGACCTTGTCGGCGCACATTTTCTGAAGGCGCTCGTAATTTGCCTGAGGAATTTCGGGATTGCCCTTTGAATAGCTAGGAATAAGCTCATCATCGGGGAATTTCGGATCGGTGGTGCGGGTATCGTTTCGCCAGGCATCGCGTTCCTCTTTGTTCCTCAGATTGGGAACAGCCATCGGCTTGCCGCCTTCAAGGGCGCTGAAATAGCCGAAAAGACCGGGCAGAAACATATCCATAGCCTCATAAACGTCAATAACATCGGCGTTTTTATTGCCTCTGATACGCTGAACCATATTATACATAATGTAGTAATCGGAGCCACCGTGATAGAATTCCGTCGTTCTGTCGCTCAAATCGTCGGTAGCGTCATATTCCCTTGCTTTACCGGTATTCTGCCCGTCGTATTCATCGGCATTCAGATACATGCTCTGGGTGCCGTCTTTTGTCTTGTCATCCTCTCTCGCGCTCTCGGCTCTGCCTTTTGAGCCGTAAACACAATACCAGAGCGAATTTTTGGAGGGGCCTACACCGTGTAAACTCTTGAGAAGCGCGCCGCTCTCGAGCGTAACCATCTCAACAGCGTAACCGCCCGCCTTGGCGCCCATTCTCCACATTCTGTCGTTGAACGGGCCTTCAAATCCGGTGACGCTGACCGGTCTCTCCCCTGCTATATGAATCAGCGGACCGAGCGAGTGAGTGCAGTAATAGAAGGCGGACATCGTGTTACGCCAGTGATTTTCATCCCCTCTGGTAAGAAAATGCCAGCCGTCCTCGCAGTTGTGCATATATTCGCCCTCGCCGTATTCAAAAGTCCCGAGTTTACCCTTTTTCATAAGCTTTCGCATAGTCTTGGGAGCGGGCATAAAGCAGCAGTTTTCGCCGTAGGCATAAATCATCCCCGTCTCCTCGACGGCCTCGATAAGCTCGACTGCCTCTTTCATATTTCTGCATGGAAGAAGCTCGGAGAGGACGTGCTTGCCCGCGCGCATCGCTTTTATCGCAAACGGCGCATGCTCATTTGCGTAATTCGCGAGAACTACCGCATCAAAATCGCATTTGAGAAATTCATCATAATCGGTGAAATATTGAATATTCTCCTCGCCGAACTGCTCTTTTTTCTCCTCGAGGGCAGGCAGATAATTATCGCAGATTGCAACAAGCTCGGCATTATCCGAACGCTTGCAGTAATTCATCATATCTGTTCCGCGGCCTGCGCCGACCACGCCGAATTTTATCTTTACCGCCTTGGACTTGCGGACAATATTCTTATAGAAGGTGCCGTCCTCATAATACATATCGATAGAGTCGATGTTTCTCTCCTCAAGAACCGCCTGCCAGCGCTCCTCCATACCGATATCGTATTCAACCGGCCTGAAACCCGCGGTGATATAGCCCGTCACCGCCGCCTTGCGCCATTCATCGGTGGTGAGCTGAACATGATGCAGGTCATACTGCGAGAGATGCTTCAGGGCTATCATCGTGAGATATTTTGAAAGCCCCTTTCCCCTGAAATCATCGCGGATAGCGACCATGTGGACATCGCCGGCGTTTTCATCAGCCATAACGAAAGCGGTTACCGTGCCGATATGCTCGCCGTTATAATCAAGGAAAAATACGTCTCTCTGCGGATCGATGTCCTCCTCGGAGGCTATGGCGTCGCCGAAGCCCTTGAAACCCGCGTGGCCCTCGCCGACGAGACCGTTGCGGCAAATTCTTACCCAGTCATCCCTGTCGGAAACGCCTTTGAAAATTGAGACCGAATAACCCTCGGGCAGGTCATATTCTTTTATGGGCGTGCCGGGGAACCAATACATTTTCAGCTGTGACATTTCAATTTACCTCCGGGAGAAAAATATAACATAAGAATTATAACACCGCGAAAAATACAATTCAATATTTTGCCCCTCTTTTTCTTGCCAATTCACGATATAAATGTTATTATATATCGCAGAAAGGAGTGATTATATGATTAAATGCCCGAATTGCGGAGCGGGTATGTATTTTGACATAAAAGACCAGCTCCTCAGATGCAGATCCTGCGGCAGTAAGATGGCCGCCGCCGAATATGAAGGCGACATCAACGCCGAGGAGAGCACCTTTGAAACGCAGATTTATCTGTGTAAATCCTGCGGCGCTCAGCTTATGGCTCCGGGCGAGCAGGCGACGGCATTCTGCCCCTACTGCGGCAACCAGTCGATGATTGAATCAAAAATCAGATCCTTTGAAGCAAATAAGATTATCCCCTTCAAGAAAACGAAAGAGGATATAGAAAAAGCTTTCGGCAATTATATCAAAGGAAAACTTTTTGTCCCTGATGACTATAAGACACACTCCGG
>CAMUZD010000351.1 GCA_947165115.1 uncultured Clostridia bacterium | reverse complement strand
GTGCTTGCATCCTGCGGGAGTAAGGCCGATGAACCAGCAACCGATACCACGGCACCCGTAATTACGGAAAACGATTCTTCTCAATATGAAACCGTAACCGGAGAATATGCCGAGGATAATTACACTCTCGGCACGCTTGTCACCGTTAACGGCGAAACCGATTTTGTCCTGAGAGGCCTGCGCCTCGACGGCAATCGCTCGGCAGGGGAACTCAACGGCAAGGATTTTGCGACAGAAGGTATTCGAAGCGGATTCTGGCTTGATGAGAGAATAGAATTCTATCTTGATACCGATTACAATAATCCCGACAGTGAAGATGTTAAAGTTATCTGCCTGCCTCACCATGTGTTTCCCGAGTACGAGGGTATGTCGTTTGATGAAATCTCTGAGCAGGCGGCGTTTATAGAAACCTTTACTGCTCAGGAGCCCGATACTGCTTGTTTCGAGCCTTATGTTTTCGGTGAAGAGTATTTGCAGGGCGATTATGATATCCTCTTTACTTACAAAACCGAAATCGTTTATTATACCGTTATCAATCTTACACAGGAAGTGTTTTGATACGGTCAGCGCTGTTGATATCTTATTTTATAAATATATTGACTTTTATATCCCTTTGTGATAAAATCCGTGAGTAAAGATTATGACGGGGAGAGCGGCGAAATCCGTTTTTCAGAGAGCCGGCGGCTGGTGCGAGCCGGTAAAGCGAATCGCTTGCTGTAGCCCCCGAGTCGGGAAGAAGAAAGCTTTTTCGGTTATTAGACCTTCCCCGTTTACAGCGTTAATGTATCGAGCGGCACGCCTGGCGTGCAAATTGAGTGGCACCGCGGGAATTCATCTCGTCTCAAGTTATCTTGAGGCGGGATTTTTGATTTGAATAGCGCACTGCCCGCTCAGATTTTTTAATCGGAATCTATATCCGGAAGGAATGATTATATGGCAAAGGAACTTGCAAAACAGTATGATCCCAAAAATGTTGAGGATCGCATTTATGATTTCTGGCTCAAGGGCAAATATTTTCACGCTAAGGTTGAAAATGATAAGAAGCCCTACAGCATAGTCATACCCCCGCCGAATATCACGGGTCAGCTTCATATGGGCCACGCGCTCGACAACACTCTGCAGGATATTCTCATCAGATGGAGAAGAATGCAGGGATATGATACCTTGTGGCTTCCCGGCACCGACCACGCTTCAATCGCCACCGAGGCAAAAATCGTTGAGGCGATGAAGCTGGAAGGCATCACCAAAGAGGATATCGGCAGAGAGGGTTTCCTCAAGAGAGCCTGGGAATGGAAAGAGACCTACGGCGGCAGAATCATTCAGCAGCTCAAGAAAATGGGCTCATCCTGCGACTGGGACAGAGAGCGCTTCACTCTTGATGATGGCTGCAGCAAGGCAGTCCGCGAGGTTTTCTGCAATCTTTATGAAAAAGGCCTTATCTACAGAGGCGAAAGAATAATCAACTGGTGTCCGCACTGCCTGACCTCGATTTCCGATGCAGAGGTTGAGTATGAGGATCAGCCCGGTCATTTCTGGCATCTGCGCTATCCCTTCAAGGACGGCAGCGGATGTCTTGAACTCGCGACCACCAGACCCGAGACACTTCTCGGCGATACCGCCGTCGCAGTTAACCCCAATGATGAAAGATATAAGGATGTTATCGGCAAGACCGTCATTCTCCCGATAGTTCACAGAGAAATCCCCGTAGTTGCCGATGATTATGTTGAGATGGATTTCGGAACGGGTGTTGTCAAAATCACTCCCGCTCACGACCCGAACGACTTTGAGGTTGGTTTGCGCCATAATCTTCCGATAATCAATGTCATGACCGATGACGCGCATATCGTTGACGATTATCCCGCTTATGCAGGAATGGACAGATACGAGGCGCGCAAGGCTATAGTTAAAGATCTTGAGGCCGAAGGCGCTCTTGTTAAAATCGAAGATTACAGCCACAATGTCGGCACCTGCTACCGTTGCCACACCACCGTTGAGCCCAGAGTTTCAATGCAGTGGTTCGTAAAGATGGAGCCGCTTGCAAAGCCCGCGATTGAGTGCGTCAGAAGCGGTAAGACAAAGTTCATCCCCGAGAGATTCGATAAGATTTACTTCCACTGGATGGAGAATATAAAGGATTGGTGTATTTCCCGTCAGCTCTGGTGGGGTCACAGAATCCCGGCCTATTACTGCACCGACTGCGGCGAAATCACCGTCGCGCGCGAAACTCCTGATTGCTGCCCGAAATGCGGCGGCAAGCTCAATCAGGATCCCGATACGCTCGATACCTGGTTCTCCTCGGCACTCTGGCCGTTCTCGACCATGGGATGGCCCGATAAGACTCCCGAACTCGCTCATTATTTCCCGACCAGCACTCTTGTTACGGGTTATGATATTATCTTCTTCTGGGTTGCCAGAATGATATTCTCTTCGATGGAGCAGATGAAGGCTCAGCCGTTTGATACGGTATTTATTCACGGTATCGTCAGGGATGCTCAGGGCAGAAAAATGTCCAAATCCCTCGGCAACG
>CAMUZD010000350.1 GCA_947165115.1 uncultured Clostridia bacterium | reverse complement strand
ACGGCCAGCATGAAATTCAGTGGAACGCGATGTTTGAGGGAATGCGCGGTATAATTGAGCATCTGCCCTATATGATGACCTGCGGCAATCACGATAACCGCGGTTTTGAAATTTACTTCCCCGAGGAGGTAAACAGATATTACGCAGAGCCCGCGGAGTTTTTCAACACCCAGCTCGAATACTCATATCCGAAAAACGGTCCCGAGGGCTGGCAGACCGAGAATTATTCGTTTGATTACGGCAACGCCCATTTCAATGTTTTCGGTGTCAATGAACCCGAGCTTGTCAATGAATGGGCGAGCAGGGACATCGACGCTTCCGATAAAACCTGGAAATTCGGCGCCTATCATTTCCCGATGTATTACGCGGGCCCGAATCTGTCGAACGACGACGGCTTCCCGATGATGAGAGAAGCCATCGAAAAAATGGATGTGCTTTTCAGCGGCCACGAGCATAATTTCTCGCGAACTTATCCGATAAAGGATGAGCAGCTTTTTGACCGCCCGAGCGAGGGAACGGTTCATTATCAGCTCGGCAACAGCAACTACAATCCGCCCGGCACCAAGACCTGCGATAAGGTCTGGCACGCGGCTTTCTATCCGCAGGAGGAGAAGGTTGCCGCCTATGCAATCATAGAAATTGACGGGAATATTGCGAGATTCACGAGCGCCCTCAATGACGGCAGGATAATTGACGAATGCGTCATTGACAAAGACAAAGACGTGATTCTGCCTCTTAAAATCGCGCCCGTATTCGGCCCGGGCAGAACGAGAATGTTCTATAAGGGCGTTGACCTCGGCTTGTGCGCTTTCCGCCTTCCGCCCGAATGTATAGATGATATTTGGTTTGTCCCGTTCGCAACGCTCATCGGCTTTATCGGCGGTGAGGTTTCAAGGGAGAAGGGCAAAGTGAGCGTCTCGGTTTACGGCAAGAGCGCCGTTTTCACCGAAGGCAGCGACATCGCTCAGACCGATAAAGGCGATGTTAAGCTTGAAGCGGAGGTTTACAGAGGGAACGAAGGTCAGCTTTATGTTCCGCTCGATTCCGCCTGCAGGATATTCGATATGAAGTGGGCATACGCAAAGCGCAATAACTATATTACAATTGAAACCTTTGACGAGAGCCAGCCGGTTCCCGTTCAGCCGTAAAAATAAAAATACCCGCAAGGTCCTGCTCGACCCTGCGGGTTTGACTTTTGTTATCAAAGTTTCAGTCCGTTTGCGATATTCACTATGAAATCCTGCGCGTTTGTTACGATTCCTTTTGATGAGAGCGAACCGCGGTCTGTGAGTTTATTCACCATGAATTCGGAAATATCGACGCAGTAGAAATAAACCTTTCTGACCGTGCCGTCGGCCAGAACTCTGTAGGAAGGCGTCATATTGCCGACCGCAATCGTGTGGAGCATAGTCGCCATGCAGATTACGGTGGTGGCGTCGCGGATGCAGTTCCTCATCGCGTCCTGAGATTCGTAGGCATTGCCGTAAACTCCGGGAAGCGGACCGTCATCGCGGATTGAACCGGCGAGAACATAGGGAACTCCGTATTTCTCACAGTTATAGATGATTCCATTATCTATATTTTCGGCTTTTATAAATTCCTCAACCGAGCCGTGATAACGGACCTTGTTTATCGTGTCAAGATGGTTGTAATGACCGTTTGGCTGATTCTTCTGAGTGTAGATATTCTGGCCGAGCGCGGTGTTGAGATAAGCGCCCTCAAGGTCATGTGTGGCGAGAGCGTTGCCCGCGAGCACGGTGTGAACATAACCGCCGGCGACCACCTTCGAAAAAGCATCGCGCGCATCGTGGTCGAAGGAGAAAGCGGGGCCCATCACCCAGACTATTTTGCCATGGTCGCGGTCATATTTCAGAATCTCATAGAGCTCATCATAATCGCGCGAAAACGAGCTTTCCCTCGAATGGCCCTGACGGAATGCGAATGCGTCGCATTTTTCATCTTCTCTCACGAATCCCTCGGTCCAGACGAATATGCCCTCCTCGCAGTTTTCGGTCCTGCCGCAGATTACGGACTGGCCTTCTTTCAGCAGACGGAATTCGATGACCTTGATTATTCCGTCTTCGAATACGGGCACGCAGTCCATCCTGCTCTCCTCGGCGAGCAGCCATTCTCCGTTTATCTTGAAGTATTCGGGGAAAATGCTCATAGCGTGGAAGTTATCGGGAGCGACTCCGTCCTTCGGCACGGGCATAAGCTTTGCCTCGGGAGCGTTTACGAAAATCTCTTTTGTGAAATCGGGCGGAGTAAATTTATCAAGCTGAAATGACATTTTCTTCACCTTGTGATATAATATAAATGATTACAGATTCATACCTATTGACAGCAGCGGAATGAGAAACGCAAAAATAATTCCGAGCAGAGCGAAAACGCCGCAGATAACAATCTGAACAAGCGCGCCGTGAAGGCAGCTCTTCGCCTTGAGCGGAGTCTGATCCTTCCAGATGCAATAGAGGATGATTCCGACTATCGGCACGAAGAAAGAGAGAACCGCAAGTCCGGCGTTGGGTGCATCCGGTTCGGGCGGCGCAGCCTGATAGCCGTAGGGATTA
>CAMUZD010000349.1 GCA_947165115.1 uncultured Clostridia bacterium | reverse complement strand
AGCACTGCAGCCTGTCCCGGTGTTACTGCACGGACCGGCTCGTCAAAAATGATTCTTGCTCTGTTGCCTTCGGGATAAACCGTGCAATCGGTTTCTTTATGTCTGTATCTGATTTTTGCCTTGCATTTAATCGGATTCAACGGAGCTTCTCCGCTTATCCAGTTCATGTCGGAAACATTTACTGTAGTTGTAAACAGAACATCCTCTTTTGTCAGAGTGACTGTATTGTTTACGGGATCAATTTTTGATACAAATCGTGGTTCTCCGAATGCGACTCCCAGTCCTTTGCGTTGACCGATTGTATAATGAACATATCCTTTATGTGTTCCGATTATGTTTCCCGAATCATCTATATAATTGCCGGGCGGATATATTTTTCCGGTATATTTTTCCATAAATGATACATAATCGCCGTCGGGAACAAAACATATATCCTGGCTGTCTGGCTTAGAAGCGTTTACAAATCCATTGTTATCGGCGATTTCGCGAGTTTCCGATTTGCTCATTGAGCCTAGCGGAAATCTGGTGTGAGCAAGTTGCTCCTGATTAAGGAAATAAAGAACATAACTCTGATCTTTTGAAGGATCTTTTGCTTTTTTCAGCATATACTTTCCGGTAATATCATCAAATTCTATTCTTGCATAATGTCCGGTAACTATATAATCGCAGCCAAGTTCTTTTGCTCTGTCGTAGAGTCCGTCAAATTTAAGAAATCTGTTGCAGTCGATACATGGGTTCGGCGTTTGTCCGCTCTCATAAGAGGAAATAAATCTGTCAATTACCTTTTCTTTAAATCGGTCTTTAAAGTTAAAAACATAATAGGGTATGCCAAGCCGGAAGGCAACGCTTCTGGCATCCTCGACATCATCGAGTGAGCAGCATGTTTTGCCCTCCGGAGCATCAATGTCTTCATTTGTGTAAAGCTTCATTGTGCAGCCGATACAGTCGTATCCGCCGCTTTTCATCAGGTATGCCGCGACCGAGGAATCAACTCCTCCGCTCATGGCAATCAATGCTTTCATTTACACATCCCTGTTTCGATTTTATTCTGCAAAGAGAGGAGTGGAAAGGTATCTTTCGCCTGTATCCGGAAGAAGTGCGACGATAGTCTTACCTTCATTTTCGGGTCTCTTTGCAAGTTCAATAGCGGCGCTGAGAGATGCGCCGGATGATATTCCGACGAGCACGCCCTCGGTCTTTCCGAGATCTATTGCCGCTGAAAACGCAGCATCATTTTCTACCTTGATTATTTCATCAAGAACTGATGTGTCAAGCACATCGGGAACAAATCCTGCGCCTATACCCTGAATCTTGTGAGCACCCGGTGCTCCGCCGGAAATAACAGGGGAGGAGGCAGGTTCAACTGCAACTATCTTTACATCTGATTTCTTTGATTTAAGGAATTTTCCGACGCCTGTGACCGTTCCGCCGGTTCCTGCTCCTGCAACAAAAATATCAACTTCGCCGTCGGTATCTTCATATATCTCCGGGCCGGTAGTTTCATAATGTGTTTTGGGGTTTGCGGGATTTACAAACTGGCCGGGAATAAATGAACCGGGGATTTCTGCTGCAAGCTCGTCAGCCTTAGCAATTGCCCCTTTCATTCCTTTGGTTCCGTCAGTCAGAACAAGTTCTGCGCCGTAGGCTTTCATAAGCTGTCTGCGCTCAACGCTCATAGTTTCGGGCATAACAATTATCGCTCTGTAACCTCTCGCTGCTGCTACGCTGGCCAGACCGATACCGGTATTTCCGCTTGTCGGTTCAATAATTACTGAACCTTCCTTGAGTTTGCCGGTTGCTTCGGCATCGTCTATCATTGCCTTGGCAATTCTGTCTTTTACAGATCCGCCCGGATTGAAGTATTCGAGTTTGACAAGTATCTTAGCTTTAAGATTAAGCTTTTTTTCAATATTTGAGATTTCAAGAAGGGGAGTCCTTCCAATAAGTTCATCTGCTGATTTATATATTTTAGACATAATGTTTTCTCCTTGTTAAATTATTATTTTAGATAATTGGATTTAAAAAGTCAATAGTGTCTGAGGCATTAACATCGGCCGCATCTGAAATTGTGCCTGAGAAGGCTGATAAAGTGTATCTTCATTAATAATACCACCAATCTTGTAGGTTAATGGTATATTATCATTGATTTACCGGTTTGTCAAGTGGAATTTTAACAAATATTCAAGAATTAACCGCTTTACAACATTGTTCAATAAGTATATAATGTAATAAGTTTTTTATATAAATTGCAAAAAACTCTTGACATCATAGGTTTATTATGGTAAAGTGATAACACAATAAACCTATTTTTAATTGCTGCTTTTTTAATCGACGGAGGATAATAATGAGTTTTGATTATAAAGTTCTGAACAATAATGAAAAGATAATATATGCTCTTCGTTCTCTTTATATGAAGCATGGATATTCTCCATATAAAATGAGTAAATTTGAGGAATATGATCTCTATTCAAGAAATAAGGATTTTCTTGTATCAGACAGCGTAATTGCTTTTACCGATACAACCGGAAAACTAATGGCGCTCAAACCCGATGTTACTCTTTCTATTATCAAGAATAACCGCGGTTTTAAAGGCGATGTTC
>CAMUZD010000348.1 GCA_947165115.1 uncultured Clostridia bacterium | reverse complement strand
TGAGGGCAGTATACCCATGTTCACCAACGGATCCTGGGCCATGAACATGTATACTCCCAGCCCTTGGAAGGAACATCCGGTGTTTCGGAAATCCAGAAATTGCCCGAATCGGAAGGAGTGAATCTGTCGCTGCGGTAAAAGACGGCCGCGTATTCGCCATCTTCCTTGCCGTCGTTTCTGCCGACTCCGGCATAGTCATAGCCGGGCAGCCCTTCAACCAGGGCATCAATCCATATCTTATGCGCTTCCTGAACGCCGAATGAATCGGGAGCATATTTCTTAATGATTGAAACAACTCTCGGAATACGGTTCTCTATGCTGTTTTCACCCTCGCCCCAGCAAAGGACATTGAAAGACATAACTCTGAACATATTTTACCTCTGTTACTTTATGAATTCGGTAAGTGCGCCGATATCTATCTTTTCAATATTATCCGCTTTGATTATTGTATCATAAACCTGTCTGCAGATTTTCAGCACTCCGCCATCTTCGTCAGATTCGCAGTTAAGCACTATAATCGGATCGTGAACGCTCAGGCGCAGGAGGAACCAGCCTTTGCCGTCTTCGCAGTTTATGCGTATTCCTTCATAGTTATCCGGAGCGGCGGTCCAACCGCCGTGATTCTCCGCTTCGGAAGTGAAGAGAGAAATAATCTTTTCTCCTTCGGGTCTGAAATCATCGGTGAGGATTTTGAAACGGAGCTCTTTTTCCTCAACAGGCTCGGGAAGACCTGCAATAAGATCTTCAAGCGATCTGCCCTCTTTTGAGAGCGCCGCAGCTTCGATAATGAGCTTAGTTATGAGATACGCGCCGTCATCGAGAAAATAGTTTTCTCTGAAAGCGGCGTGGCCCGAAGTCTCCATGGCAAGAGGGCATTCCACTCCGGCTTCACAGAGTTCAATCTGCTTATTTATGACATTGCGGTATCCTCTCTTGAATCTGAGATGAACACCGCCGTTATTTTTAATGAACTGCGCGAGACCGTCGGATGTGACCGAATCGGTAACTATTGTTCCGCCCGGACAGAAATCGAGAGCAACCTTTGAAGCAAGGGCAACGAGCCTGTTGCGGTTGATTGAGAATCCACCTTTTCCGACGCAGGCGGCTCTGTCGACATCGGTATCGAATATCACGCCGAAATCGGCGCCGCTTGAAATTGTAGCATCGGTTATGCATTTCATAGCTTCTGCGTTTTCGGGATTCGGAGCGTGATTCGGGAAATTGCCGTCGGGTTCAAGATAGAGAGAGCCTTCAATATCTGCGCCGAGAGGGGCAAGAACATCTGTCGCATAAAAGCCTCCGACTCCGTTTCCCGCATCGACAATTATTTTAAGTCCTTCAAGAGGTCTTTCGCCTTTGCCTACGCCGTCAATTATCATTTTCCTCAGAATGCCGGCATACTCAGACAGATAATTGATTTCGGAATAAATGCCCTCTTTATCTCCGAGAAAGTCTGATTTTTCAGATGCGTTTTTAAGAATAGCAGCAATATCGCCGCCGTCAAGGCCGCCCTCGCGGGTGAAAAATTTGAGACCGTTTCTGTCCTTGGGATGATGGCTCGCGGTAATCTGAACGGAGCAGTCGCAACCCGCCGTAACGGTAGTCATAAACATTGCGGGAGTAGTGCATAATCCGCAGTCAACGACATCGCAGCCGTAAGAAAGCATAACTCTGACTGCATCCGCTTTGATTCTTCCGGCAGACAGACGGCTGTCATGACCGACTGCCACCCTGAATTCTGTTTTTCCGCATTTATCAACCATAAAGTCATAAAAAGCGGAAACAGAGCGCATTATCATTTCATCGCTCATATAGAGCTTGTCATTTTCATCGCCGAGCGCAATTCCTCTTATATCGCTGCCGCTTTTGAAATGCGAATAATCCATAATCATTCCCCTTTTGAGTAGTATTCATCGGATATTTCGAGCAGAAACTTAAACATGGGCGAATATTCTTTATATGTTTTGCGGATTATATCGAGAATTCCTTCATCTGCAAGGTCATCGACATTTCCGCTTTCTTTGATAAATCCGAATTCTTTGTGAGCATAGTAATCTTCAAGCCCTGCGGGACAGCCCTCGGGCATCCTTTTATACTCGGCGCCGAATATATATGCTCCGGTTTTCTCGCATTTTTTCGCATATTTTAGAAACTCGGCGGAGCGCTCGCGAAGATATTTGCGGAAGAGCTGCATCTGACCGGATTCGGTAGCATAAATTCCTATCCCCATAGAATACCATGAGGGACTAACCTCAAACCAGAAGGCGGGATAACCGTGCCAGGCATGCTTATCGCGCATAAACATTATCCACATATTCTCGCGGTATAAGCTCTGATCCTTGGTATAACGCGTATCCCTGCGGATGCGGGATACCATTTTGACGGGATTAGTCACCATAAGCGGATCGAGTTTTGCAAATTCGGAAGATATAATTCCCGCAATCTGCCTCATCGGAACTGTTATACCCGATTTAAGCTCTTCTTTATTTTCATCATAGAATTCCTTTGAATTGCGGAATCTGTTATCTGCGAGCAGGAACAGAGGTTCGCGGGCAATGCCGTCATAATTCCTTCAAGCAGACCTGCCTTATAGAGATTGTCCGCGGCAAACA
>CAMUZD010000347.1 GCA_947165115.1 uncultured Clostridia bacterium | reverse complement strand
AGAGCCTGCAACGGCTGAAGCAACAGATGACGCTCAGTGAACTCCAGCGTAAGGGAGCGCAGATGCTCTCCGAAGCAGGAATAGAAAACTCCGCCAATGAAGCTCGCTGGCTTCTTGAAAACGATTTCGGACTCAAGAGCTCTGAACTGCTTCTCAAAGCAGATGAAACCGCAGAAGGTGCCGTTGAAGAGAAATATATTTCTCATATATCCGAAAGGATATCGGGCAGACCTCTTCAGTATATTCTCGGCTCATGGCAGTTTTACGGCAGGGACTTCCTTGTCGGCGAGGGTGTGCTTATTCCGAGACCGGAGACCGAGCAGCTATGCGAAACGGCTCTTGATTTCATAAAGGATATTCCTTCACCCGCCGTAATCGATCTCTGCGCAGGCTCGGGATGCATAGGCCTGACGATAGCGAAAGAGCGGCCGGACAGCAGTGTGCTCCTTGTCGAAAAATACAACGACGCGCTTTTCTGGCTCAGAAAGAATAAAGAATTCCTCGGCGCGGATAACGCCGCAATACTTCAGGCGGATATTCTCAAATCTGATGAGCTTATCCTTCCCCGTGCTGATTTGATTGTTACCAATCCGCCTTATATCCCCTCTGAGGAAATACCCGGCCTTCAGAGCGAAGTGCATTATGAACCCTCAACCGCGCTTGACGGCGGAGAGGACGGGTTGATATTCTACCGCGCAATCAGGGAAATATCCTCAAAGCTCGGCGGCTGCCCCGTCATTGCGGAGTACGGAGAGAATCAGTCGGATGGATTAAACAGAATATTCGGCAGAGTGAATATGATAAAAGACTTTGCCGGAATTGAAAGAATTATGGTTTATTCAGGAGAAGCAAATGATACTTGATTTATTCAGAAACGGTTTTTCATTGCAGACGCTTGTTAATCTGCTCGTCAGAGTGTTCACCGTATTCTGCATTTTACCAATTCACGAATATGCGCATGCGTGGACCGCGACAAAGCTCGGCGACGATACGCCCCGCCTTCAGGGCAGGCTGTCGCTCAATCCTCTCGCGCATCTCGATATATTCGGCTCGCTGATGATTCTGCTCTGCGGATTCGGTTACGCGAAGCCCGTCGGAGTCAATCCCCGGAATTTCAAAAATCCAAAAGGCGGTATGGCAATTACGGCGCTCGCCGGCCCCGGCTCAAATCTTCTCATGTCGCTTATATTCGCCCTGCTCGCAAACTGCGTGAATATCGCCTATATGAATACGGGTGCGACAGTCGCTTCGGTTACGGTTCAGTTCTGCGCGATAGCGGCGCTTATCAATGTCAGCCTGGCGCTGTTTAATCTTATCCCGATTCCGCCGCTTGACGGCTCGAGAATTCTCAATGTCATTCTGCCGTCAAAATACTATTTCCAAATAATGAAATATGAGCGCTTTATCGTAATCGGTATTTTCGTTCTCATGGTCAGCGGAATTTTCTCAAGACCTTTCAGCGCGCTTTGCACAATCATAATGCGCCCTATCTTCACACTCGTCCGCCTGGCCTTCGGCAGTTACGCAGTTACAATTTAACGGGAGTTTTCAATTTGGAACAGATTCAGTATAAAATTGAAGTCTTTGAAGGTCCGATGGACCTGCTGCTTCAGTTGATAAGCAAAAAACAGGTCAGCATAAACGATGTTCCCATCCTCGAGCTCATTGAGCAGTATCTTGACTATGTCAGCAGGATGCAGGAGGAGGATCTCGACGTTTCGAGCGAATTTCTCGAGATGGCGGCGCGCCTGATATATATCAAGACGGTCTCGCTTCTGCCTGTCCGTGAAGAGGCGGAGAAGCTGGTCGAGGAACTTCGCGGCGAGCTTATTGAATACCGTGACTGCAAGCTCGTTGCGGGTAAACTCCGCGAATCAACCGACGGTTTCGATTATATGATCCGCGAGCCCGAAAAGATAGAGGCCGATATGACCTATACCAGAATTCACGAGCCCTATGATATTTTCAAGGCGTATATCGCCGCTGTCGGCAAGGGCCTCAGACGCCTGCCGCCGCCCGTTGAGGCTTTCAGCGGAATAGTCGCCCATAAGATTGTGTCGGTTACCTCAAGAGTTCAGGTGATAATCGACAGATTCAGGAGCGGAAAGAAACAGAAGTTTTCGAGCTTTTTTGAGAAATCTGAATCCCGCTCCGAAATGGTTGCCACCTTCCTCGCTCTTTTGTCAATGGTGAAGGCAAAGCGAATCAGAGTGGACGGGGATTTTGAAAATCCCGATATAACCCTGCTTCAGGGAAGAGGGGAGGAACTTGAAATTGACGAATGATGAAACCAGAGCGGCGATAGAGGCGATACTTTTCGCTTCGGGTGAGCCGCTGGAAATAACAAGAATAGCCGAAGCGCTCGAGCTTGATGTCGAAACCGTGAGAGGATATATCTTTGAAATCGGCGCATCGCTCGATTCGAGAAACAGCGGAATCTGCCTTCTTCGCCTCGGCGACAAATATCAGCTCTGCTCAAGAACCGAATATGCTCCGCTTATCAGAGCGGTGCTCGATATCAAAAAGAATATACCGCTTTCGAATGCGGCGCTCGAGGTGCTCGCCGTCGTCGCATATAATCAGCCGGTTACCAAGGCTTATGTTGAGCAGGTCAGAGGCGTTGACT
>CAMUZD010000346.1 GCA_947165115.1 uncultured Clostridia bacterium | reverse complement strand
CTGATTATGTGTAACACTGATGCTGAGAGCATTATAGAATATATCAGGACCGAGAAACCGGGATTTGTAATAATCGATTCTATTCAGACTATGAGTATCGAAGAGCTTTCCTCGTCTCCGGGCAGTGTCACGCAGGTGCGTGAGAGCACTAATCTCTTTATGCGATGCGCAAAACAGTATTCGATTCCGACTGTAATAGTCGGTCATGTTAATAAAGACGGCAATATAGCCGGGCCGAAAGTACTTGAACATATTGTCGATTGCGTTCTGTATTTTGAAGGCGAAAGACATTTGTCTTACAGAATTCTCAGAGCTGTCAAAAACAGATTCGGTTCCACTAACGAAATAGGCGTGTTTGAAATGACTGACTGCGGTCTTAAAGAGGTCCCGAATCCATCAATGATGCTGATATCCGGCAAGCCGAAGAATACTTCCGGCACTTGTATTGCATGTGTCATGGAAGGTTCTAGGCCTATTCTTGCCGAGGTTCAGGGACTCGTTGTAACATCTAACTACGGTAACGGCAGACGTATGAGCACCGGATTTGATTATAACAGACTGTCTATGCTTCTTGCCGTTCTTGAAAAACGCTCCGGGTATTTCTTTTCAAATGCCGATGCTTATGTAAATGTAGTCGGCGGTCTGAAACTCGACGAACCTGCAACCGATTTATCAGTCGCTCTTGCGCTTATATCTTCTCTTAAAGATGAGCCTATCAGAGAAGACACGCTTGCTGTTGGTGAAATCGGTCTGGGTGGAGAACTCAGAACTGTATCTTTCTGCGAACAGCGTATTAAAGAAGCTGACAGACTCGGATTCAAGCGGATTATAGTCCCTAAACATAATCTCAAAACGCTTTCGGAAACAATTAAAGGCGAAATTGAAATTATCGGATGCAGTAATGTGAATGAGGCCTATAATGCATCAGTCTGAAAGAATAATAACAAATCCTAATCTTCCTGAAAAAACAGTTACATGTGTTGCACTCGGCAGTAAGTATAAGAAAACTGTGAAATCGCTTATCAACCGCAACATCAGGATAATTGGACTCGAGTGTAATTTGCTGCCGGAATATCTGTCCGGACATGCCGATATGCAGTTATTCCATTTCGGTAATAATATAATATTTAAAAATGAAATACCGGCAGGGGAATCGTTTTTGGATTTTAGGACCGAAATTATACCCGAAGTCTTAAATTCTGAATATCCCGGTGATTGTTTACTGAACTGCGTGCGAATCAATAACAAACTGATTTGCAATAAGAATTCAGTTTCAAAATCCATTCTAAAACTGGCTGAAGAATCCGGTTTGACAATTATAGATGTTAAACAAGGTTACACCAAATGCTCGGTTTGCATTTTGAACGAAAATGCGATAATTACCGACGATGAGTCCATATATAAATCCGCTCAGAATTTTTTCAACGATACTTTACTCATTTCAAAAGGTTCTATCAGATTACAGACAAAGGAATATGGATTCATAGGCGGAGCTACCGGTAAGTTGGATAAAAATATTCTGGCTTTCAACGGAAGAATAGAATCACACACAGATCATAATAAGATTTTTGATATCTTAGATAAATATAATATAATTGCAGACGAACTTCTAGATGAGCCTCTCGAAGACATCGGCTCAATTATACCTTTAATAGAGAAAAGGACTTAATTTGCCGTTTTTATATAATTTTTCCCATTTTTCACTACCCTATATTACATAAAACTTGTATTTTGTGTAATTATATTGATTTTTGTTTGTAGATATGCTATAATAAGATTAAGCTATAAAGGAGGTGTTCCCCGATTGAGAGAAGAAGAAATTTATGATCTGCCGCCACTCGTTATAAGTTATCTTAATTATTTAAGCGGCACTCTGAATAAATCTCAGCTCACCGTTCTTGAATACGGTTCTGATCTGAGAATGTTTTTCAGATTCCTTAAAGTTCATAAACATCTGGTAAGTGATGAAACAGATTTTGATTCGATTGTTATTTCGGATCTTGACAGAAGCTTTATATGTAATGTAACTCTTGAGGATGCCTACGCCTTCCTCGCCTACTGCCGTACTAAAAGAAATAATGATGCTGCAGCCAGAGCCAGAAAGGCAGTATCGCTTAAAAGATTCTACAGATATCTTGAGGTCCAGAATATTCTTACCGGTAAAAATATGATGGCGTTTCTGGATGCGCCGAAAGGTAAAAAAGCTCTGCCGAAATATTTAACTCTCGATCAGAGTGTTATGCTCCTCGAATCTGTATCCGGTAAAAACAAAGAACGCGATTTCTGCATCCTTACCCTGTTTCTTAATTGCGGTCTGCGTTTATCAGAGCTTATCGGTATCAATATCTCCGATATTTCATTTGATAACAGAACCTTACGCGTACTCGGTAAAGGAAACAAAGAAAGAATAGTATATCTCAATGATTCGACGCTCAGAGCAATTAATGACTATCTTAAAGTCCGTCCTAAAGATGCCGTAAAAGACCGTGACGCCCTCTTTCTCAGCAACAGGAAAACACGTATCAGCCGCGAATCTGTTCAGAAAATGGCCGAGAAACAGTTTGAGAAAATCGGTCTTAAAAACATGGGCTTCTCCGTTCATAAACTCAGACATACTGCTGCTACTCTTATCTATCAATAC
>CAMUZD010000345.1 GCA_947165115.1 uncultured Clostridia bacterium | reverse complement strand
GTATACCTTGTCGGCTGGCAGGGCCTCGGGCACGATGACTGCTACCCCGAGATGGAAGAGGTCAATGAGTATCTAAAAGAGCCCGGCGACAAATCGGCGCGCGAGGCGCTTTGGAATCTCTTTGAAGAGGCGAAAAAATACAATACGGTCGTCAGCTTTCACGGAAATCTCGCCGACGCGTATTCGGCAACGCCATGCAGTCCGGAACTGATAAAAACGAATTCCGTGCTGAAAAATGCAGACGGAAAGCCCGCCGTAATAGAAATATTCAACGGCAGAGATGCCTACAAAGTATCTTATAAAGGCTATTATGAAAGCGGGCTTTTCAAGAAAAACTGGGACAGATTCTGTGAAGTCACTCCCGTCAGAGAGGCGGGCACGGTGCATCTCGATAATTTCTGCATCGCGCAGAATATGAATCCCTACACCTCGGTTGAAGAGGAAAACGAAGCGCGGAACAGGATGCTTGATTATATCATTTCTCTCGGAATTGATGTCACGACTGAATACACCTACCGCGAACTTGAGCTTCGCTCCGATTCACCCGAACATCCGATAAATAAATACTACAAAGCGCAGGGCAGAGAGATTCCCGAAGGCGACTGGCGCAATGCTCCCCTTCATACTCTCGGCAGAATTCCCGCATCCTGGTGGACGAGCAATATAACCGCACAGGAATGCATGGAGATTCCGCCATCGCTTTACAGCGGACATCTTACGGATCCGAAACAGCTGGCGGTGTTTTACGGCGCGATGCACGGCGAGGATTTATGGATGCGCAAGAGCAATGACCCGAAGGACTGGGCGGGCGAATTTCTTTACCAGTTCTGCACCCTTCAGCTCCCCTATTTTTATCTTAACAGGCATAAGCGCCTTGAACTCGTTACCGAAGATGAGGGATATATCGTAAAATTCTCCGACGGTATCGTCAGCGACGGCATAAAATCCAAAATCACAAGAAACGGAATAACAATCAAGGACGGCGACGATGTGCTGCTGCCGCTCGATAAGGAAAATGCGGTTTTCATTGCATATTCAAAAAAAGGCAGAAAAGGCGAATGGAATATTCCGGATGCGGAATTCGAGAAAGCAGCGGTTTCCGAAATTACCATTGACGGCAATAAAGCTCAGGGAGAAAAGGTAATTTCGGAAGGCAGAATCAGTCTTGACATAAAACCAAGTCAGGCCTTCGTAATTGAAAAACTCGGTTGACCGAAACAGGAGGAGTTATTATGACAGTGAAAAAGGAATACGGCGGAATGCCGATGAGATTTGCCCACACGGGAGTTACACAGTTTGCCCCGGAAAATACGCTTGAAGCTTTCAAAAAGGCTGCCGAGCTCGGCTGCGAAGGTATCGAGCTGGATATTCAGATAAGCGGAGACGGCGAGATTATCGTTACCCACAACGGCAATATGGGCTATATGACCTTTGAAAAACATCGCGATGTTCTCAAGGATATGACGGCCAAACAGATAAAAGAATTTGATATCCCCTACCGCGATGCTCTCAAGCTCAAGTATCCGCCCTATCCCTGGACGGAGCATGACGGCGGCAGGCGCATGATCACGCCGCCCGATTACAGGGAAGACAGGGTTACCCACCTCATCACCTTCCCCGAATTTGATGCCTGGCTTTCGACGGTTGATTATGATCTCAATGTTGAGGTGGAATTCAAGTGCAAAGGCATGTGCCCGCGCATGGATGAGATTCTGGCAAAGTCAACCAATGTTTCAAGATATATACTTTTCTCGGGAGATTGGGAAGTGCTCGACGACATGCACGAGCATTACCGCAACAACGGAACACCCGAAGGCCTCCGCCTCGGCGCGAATATCCGCTTCATCAATGAAAAGACGATGGATTTCGTGAAGCGCTCAGACCTCTGGGAGGTCGGCCTCAACAACGAGGCTTTTACCAAAGAGGATGTTGATATGTTTGAATCAATGGGGATAAAGGTATTCTCAAATCTCGGCGACTACCCCGAATGGTGGAAGCAGATTTGCGATATGGGCGTAACCGGATTCAAGACCAATTATCCCGATGCCTATACCGAGTGGTGGATTGCCGAAAACTCATAATACGGCTGCGGAGGGTGAATGATGATTATACTTCTGATTAAAAGGATTGTGGTGATAATAATGGCTATGGCTTCTTTTTTTAATGCGACAGGCGCCGAAAGATTCGGCGATTACTGCGGCAATTTCGATTTCCCGCGTATTTCCGCCGAGAATCAGGAGGCGGATACGCTGAGGATTATGTCATTCAATATAAGGTGCGGCGATGTGAATGATGTTCACGTTCCCGACAGAATCGGCATTGCAATCCGTCAGATCAAAGAGGTTATGCCCGATTCGCTCGGCATACAGGAGGCTACTCCCGAATGGATGAAGGCGCTGGATAAGAAGCTTTCACTCTACGCCTGGGTTGGCCTTGACAGAGAGAAAGGAGTTTCACCGCTGGAAAACGGCGAATCCTGCCCCATCTTCTATCTGAAATCAAAATTCACACTCGAAGACAGCGGCAATTTCTGGGTTTCCGATACTCCCGATGTGCCTTCAAAAGGTCCCGGCGCGGGGTGCATCAGAATCTGCACCTGGGTAAAGCTCAAAGACCGCGTAACGGGAAAAGAGTTTGTTCACGTG
>CAMUZD010000344.1 GCA_947165115.1 uncultured Clostridia bacterium | reverse complement strand
TATACAACGAAAAAGGCAAATGCCAGACCCTCGACGACGACAAGAACGAGGATAATGAGCTCGCCTCCATCAAGGGCAGAGGCAACGCCACCTGGCAGCTTCCCAAGAGACCGTATAACTTAAAGCTCGGCAGCAAATACAAGATTTTCGGTATGCAGAAGAGCAAGAAATGGAGTCTCATCGCGAATTACGATGACAAAACCCTGATGAGAAACTCCGTCGCCTTCGGCGCGGCGAAGGATTCCGGCATGGCATACACTCCCGAATACGCCCCGACCGATCTCTATATCAACGGCGAATACAAGGGCTCTTACCTGCTCACGAGCAGAATCGAGGCCGCGAGCAAGAGAGTTGACGTTGAGAATCTCGACGATATTAACGAAGAGGTCTGCATCGACAAATACGGCGAGGACTTCGATATGGATACGCTCAAAAGAGGCGGTGTTTACGGCAGATTCTCCGGCCTTCTCGAGAATACATATAAATATGTTGAAATCCCCGAATCCGAAAAGAATACGGCGGTCGGCGGCTACATTCTCGAAATGGAGCTCGGCAACAGATACGCCGATGAAATCAGCGGCTTTGTAACGAAAAACAGCCAGCCGATAATCATGAAGGAGCCCGAATACGCCTCGAAGGAGCAGATGGAATTCATCAGCGATTACTATCAGCGCTTTGAGGAGGCCGCAATCAGTGAGAGCGGCAAAAACGAAAAGGGCGAGGCATACGGCGAGCTCGCCGATATTGAGTCCTTCGCGAAATACTACGCGCTGAGCGAGTGGTATGACAATCTTGATTCAGGTCTCACGAGCACCTATTTCTATCTTGATTCCTCCAAGGACGGTATCCTCTACGCGGGCCCTGTCTGGGATTACGATATGGCGTTCGGCAACTTCAGACAGAAGCGCTTCGGCATCGATTTCGCGAATCCCGAAGAATTCGCCGTCTGCTTCAACAGGCAGTACAGAAACACGGTATTCGGCAAGTACGATATTGACGAAAAGCCGACAATATTCAATATTCTCAATCAGAAAGAGGATTTCGTCGCCGCGGTAAAAGAAGTCTGGGATTCCTCGGTATTCGAGGCGGCTTCCGCCTGGTCGGTCGGCAGCTTTGACGACTATGCCGCGCTCATAAAGGATTCGGCGGTGATGGATCACATCCTCTGGAACACCTACGGCACTGCGGACGCGAAAACCGTCGCGGAAAAATATGACGGCGACGTCGCGGCGCTCAGGAATTTCGTCACGAAGAGAACAGCGTTCCTCAACGCGAACTTCGGCAGGGTTCAGGAGAACCCGCATCAGACCGATTTCTTCACCTCAATAGGTAAGAAGATTCTCAAAGGCTTCAACGATCTGTTTGAGAAAATCATCGTCACCTTCAAGCTTGAGAATATTTAAGTTTCAATAAAAAATCAACCCCGCAGGGAACTGACCCTGCGGGGATTTTCTGCGCTATTTCTGCGATTTCTTATCAAAATAATCGTTGTAATCGACTACCTTGTATTCCTTTTTCTTCGCCTGGAGCAGGCCCTTGCGGCGCATCACAATAAGCGTGATGAGAACGCCGAGAAGCAGGATGACAATGAGCTTGAAGGCGGAGGAGGAGAAGATATTCACTATAAGTGTTCCGAGGAACGAGAGCACGCTTCGCTTGACATCGTTCGCGGCGACGAGGTCGATAGTCGCTATGACATCGTCGGCGTAGTAAACCTCGCCCTTGCAGATTACGTCGCCCTTCTTGACCGGAGCGGTCACGTGGTCGGGCATCGTATCCTTGATTGACTTGACGAGCAGGGAACCCGCGGAAACGCTTGCGGGGAGCAGGCTCGCTTCGTTGCCTGAGGGGCAGAGAGTGATATAATCGGCTCCCTTGCCGAATCTGACGGGCACTTCCGCGACTATCTTTGCCGCGTCCGCGATGGAGACGAGCCTCAGATTTTTGAAGGCCCAGTCGAGCATCTGGCGAACATCGAAGAACGCGCCGTTTTCGTCATAGCCGTCCTCGTCAAAATCCTCCTTGACTCCGTTCATCGCGACCGCTATGTAGTTATAACCGTTGTTGCCCGCGTGAACCGCGAGGCAGTGGCCCGCGCCGTTTGTGAAGCCCGTTTTGCCCGCGTCAATGTATTTATTGTAATAGTCCTTATAGGTGGGATTGAGGGTGTTGTTCGTGGTCCTGATGAGCCTCTCCTGCTGCATGTTGCTCTCGGGCAGGGTATATTGAGTCATCGAGGTGATTTCCTTGAATTCGGGGTATTTCAGGGCGTTTCGCATGATTTTCGTCATATCGAAAGCGCTCGTATACTGATCCTCGTCGTCAAGGCCGTGAACATTCGTGAAATGCGTATTCTCGCATTCGAGAGTCTCGCAGAGCTTGTTCATCTTATCCACAAACGCCTGCCTGTCGCTGCCGGTCAGGAAGGTCGCGAGTGCCGTGGCGGCGTCGTTTGCCGAGGGAATCAGCAGGCAGCAGAGCAGGTCATAGATCGTATAGGTTTCGCCGACTCTCAGCCCCGCGGTCGAGCTGCCCGTTCCCGCGAGTTCATCGAGCGCCTCGGTCGGAATCGTATAGGTCTGTTCGAGGTCGCGGATTTCGCCGAGAATGACGCTCGCCGTCACGATTTTGGTCAGACTCGCCGGCTTC
>CAMUZD010000343.1 GCA_947165115.1 uncultured Clostridia bacterium | reverse complement strand
TGAGGATGCGCTGATTCCGATTTTCGGCACGCTTCCGGGTATATGGTCGTTTGTTCCCGAGGAATATTTTGACGAGGCAGTGAAGTTTATGAAGCTTCCCTCCGAAGGCGGCCTTCACGATAAAGTCTATGCCTACAGAAACGCGATGGCAAATATTGAGAATAATCTCAGATCCGCTAGGGAAGACGGCGTGAAAATCTGCATTATCTGCGGCTACAACGTCCAGAGAACCCCGCTTGTAACGCTCTGGAAATCGACCTCTGACGGGACTGTCGATACAAAATACGCGTCCCTCGGCGCGACCTGCGGCGATGTTAAGGAACCGCTTGATACGGCGTATCTGAACGCCCTTGAGAATAAAGACTATCTCTCGCCCGATAATATGATTGACGCCTCAACCTGCGCACTGCCCGAAAATACCTGGTTTGTGCGCGACTGGCTCCACTGCAACGGCAACTCGGGGATTGACGAGCTCTTTGATCTCGTGATGACCTCAGATGAGGTCAGCGTTACATCCTTTGAGAAATTCCCGCAGTTCCTCGAGGCTGATGACGATGCCGATACGGTCTATCCTGTAACCGACGTCCCGGATGAATTCCGGCGACTGAAAGAACACCCCTCATACCTGAACTTCATCCGCTTCCTCTTATCGCTTGTCAAACGCCTGTTTTCATTTATCATCAAATAAATAACAACCCTCTGGATCAAATTCGTCCGGAGGGTTGATTTCTTTGCCTACGAGATGACGCCAATTCGAAATTTATTGGATATTTATCTGAGGTAGACAAAAAAGATAAACCCCTCGAAACTATTATGTTTCAAGGGGTCATGGCGGAGAGAGCGATTTCAAGCTCGAACGTTTTGCAGGAGCGTCAAGTTCTTTGATATCAACCTGCTTGGTGCTGTTATTAAAATTCATGTTTATGAGAATGTAATCATCATAAATAACCACACTGTTTAGGAATCTGTCAACAACAAGTCTTCTTCCTTCTGATGAATCATAATCAACTTTTCTGAAACTCATAATGAAGAATCGAATTTCTTCTTCAGAGAATATCGGTGCCTTTATTTCTTCTTTGGCTATGCTGATTTCAAGATTACTCTTTGTTGCTTCCAAATCTGTGAGACGCTGTTTTGTAGATTCCGTAACAATGCCTGCCTGGATGGCATCCACAATATTCTTTATGCCCTTTTCGGTTTCGGCAAGCTCTTTGCGTAAAACTGCCAGCTCGCTGCTTTCTTCCTTTTGTGCAAGATAAGCCCGCTTTGCGAATTCATCAACAAAAGCGTCATCAAATACGGCTTTTTTAATCTCCGATATTACTAACTCTTCTATACGGTCTTTTCTTATTGATTTGTGTTTTGATTTACAAGTCTTTTTCTTTTTTGAATTAACACAACGGTAGTAATTATATGTTTTCCCTTTGGAAGCGCTTGTGCCGCATTCACCGACCATATATGTTTTACAGCATCCGCAGAAAAGCTTTGTTGTAAGTATATATCCGTCATCTCCGCGTTTGGCTGCCGGTGCTTTCTTATTCTTAGCAAGCTGTTTCTGAACTCTGTTGAATAAATCCTTGGGAACAACTGCAGGTATACCATCGGGAACGATTGTTTCATTATAACGGTATTCGCCGATATATTTACGATTGTGCAGTGTGCGTGTAATGAAATTGATATCCGGTTTCAGGGAAAGTCCTTTCTCCGAATAATACTGACTTATCTCTTTTATAGTCTTTCCGCAGTCATATTGTTTGAAAATATCAAGCACAATGGGAGCGTTTACAGGATCAATCTCATAACTCTGCTCGGGTCCTAACTTGTATCCGAATGTCATCGTGCCGCCGTTGAATTTGCACTTTAATGCGTTTTCCGTTAGTCCGCGTTTAACTTTGACCGAAAGCTCTGCCGAATAGTATTCCGCCATACCTTCAAGCACCGATTCAAGCAGAATTCCGTCGGGTCCGTCGGCTATGTTTTCGGTAGCGGAAACAACTTTTATTCCGTTCTTTTTTAGCTGATTTTTATAATGTGCACTATCATAGCGGTTACGGGCAAATCTGTCGAGTTTCCATACCAGAACTATTTCAAACTTTCCCTTCGCGCTATCCTTAATCATGCGCTGAAAATCGGGACGGTTATCATTCGTTGCGGTATGAGCGCGATCAATATAGTTTTCAATTATTGTAATGCCGTTCTTTTCGGCATAGGCTTTACATTCTCTTAACTGTCCTTCAATGGATTCTTCACGTTGATTATGACAAATCACTAAAAGATTTGACTGAAAAAATGGGAATGCAGGATGTTCTTGAAAAATCCTGAGTTTGACCGCAACGACCGCAACCCAACAGAATACAAAAAAGACGGCGACCGTTAATGGTTACCGTCTTTTTTGTTATTTGATGAAATCCTTGTATCTCATGGATTTTGCGGAATTTTAGCCTTCCCGTCGGCGCGTGGTCGGCGAAAAGGGCATATCTGGATATTTATCTGGGAAAGGCAAAAAAAGAAAATCCCCTCGAAGCTGTTATGCTTCAAGGGGTCATGGCGGAGAGCATGGAATTCGAACCCACGAACCGTTTAGGGCGGTTACATGATTTCCAATCGGCACTCTTTCCTTATATATCAAGGCTTCCCGGCCTCGTGGGGCACTTTG
>CAMUZD010000342.1 GCA_947165115.1 uncultured Clostridia bacterium | reverse complement strand
CACCTTTTTGTCACTCTTATTATTATAAAATCTTTTTATAATTGCGGGGAATATATGGTTTTGTTGGCCGGATTTCCCCGCAGAATCAATAAAAGCGTAAGCATAAAAGCAGAAGCATATAATCAGACAACAAATAAACACAGCAAAACAGAGGCACAGAAATCTGTGCCTCTGTTTCTTTGGTTGCGGAGGGAGGATTTGAACCTCCGACCTCCGGGTTATGAGGGACGATTTTGCGTGATTTTTTGTTCAATATCAATAAATATATTGTATATTGTGTTGCCACGATTAGTATATATTGAACAATATTTTACACTATTGAAAGATATTAGATAGTGGTGAAAACTGCCAATAGTGGTGAAAATAGTGGTGAAATTCAGAGGTTTTTGATTTTATTAGCTGAAAAATAACTGTCTAATATACCGAACAAAATCTGTCTAATATACTTGACAAAAACGGGCAAAAATTGTATAGTATATCCGACAGCTGCTAAAACAGGAGATGAAATTATGAATCATGATATTCTCAAATCGGTTATTTTTGATCAGCACGAAATCATAAAAAACTTCATTATCTATCCCAGAGAATATAGTTTTGAAGAGAATGCCAACTATGTTCTTACAGGTATGAGACGTTCCGGAAAATCAACCCTCTTATATGATAAAGTGCAAAAACTGATAGCTGCGGGAAACGACTGGAATCAGATCGTTTATATTAACTTTGAGGATGAGAGACTCGCCGACTTTACCATTAATGATTTTAATGATATTCTCGGCGTTGCCTATGAACTCAGCGACAGCAAAAGTTATTTCTTCTTTGATGAAATCCAGAATATAGAAGGATGGGAAAAATTTGCCAGGCGCCTTGCAGATGCAAAAGAGAGAGTATATATTACCGGCAGTAATGCAAAAATGCTCAGCAGAGATATTGAAAGCACACTGGGCGCAAGATTTCTGAGCATGAGTATCTCGCCTTATAATCTGCGTGAGTATCTTACTGCTTTATCTGTGCCTTATGATAAAACTGAATTGCTGAAAACAAAATCAAACGCTCTGGTTCAGAAAAACTGTAATGAGTATCTTACTTTCGGAGGATTTCCCGAGTCATTACTTTACAAATCAAAGCGTGAATATGTCTCTTCGGTCTATCAGAAAATTCTGCTCGGTGATATTATTGCAAGGAACAACATCCGCAATGAATATCCGCTTCGAGTTATGATGAAGAAAATTGCAGAATCGGTATGCAGTGAATTATCCTATACCCGCCTGCATAATATAGTTACGGGAACGGGAGCAAAAATCAGCAAAGAGACTGTGATTGATTATGTTCAGTATGCGATTCAGGCGTATATGATTTTCCCTGTCAGGAGCTATTATGCAAAGCTTGCAGATAAAGAGAGCAATCCTAAATACTATTTCGGAGATACGGGTTTAACAAACCTTTTCCTTGTTGACAAGGACAGTGCACTGCTTGAAAACGCAGTCGCTGTATCTATGCTCAGAAAATATGGTGAAGAAAACTTATACTATATCAAATCATCCGAAACAGGTATAGATGTTGACTTCTGGATACCTGAAACCAAGACAGCAATCCAGGTATGTTACAGCCTTAATGACAGCAGCTATGACAGAGAGGTCAAATCAATTAAGAAACTGGCCTCACTCGGTGAAGCTAAAAGACTTGTTATTGTCACAAAAGACGAATCGGGAGTCCTGGATGTCAGCGGGACTGAAATAGAAATTGTTCCTGTATATAAATTCCTTTTGGGATTATAATATAGTCAACATAGTTTATTATGAAAAGCCGGGCTGATGTAATATCAGCCCGGTTTTGTTTTATGTGTTACAGCGCTATTGAGCATATCCTCATTTGCCGTAATTTCATATTCGTCAAATATCAGCTCGGGCTCCAATCCTTTCTCAGCCCATCGCTTTTCCAGAAGCAGAACACAGCCGCGTATCTGCTCCGACAGGTTATATGTATTTAATGCTCCAGATTAGGATAGGAACTATTATAGCGGAGCACACTGTCATGTGCTGTCGAAACCTGTCGGCAAACATAAAATAATAGCAAAAAAGACCACAGGAAGTGAAACCTGTGGCCTTCTTTGCACTCAAGGATTATACCTTCAGCTAAGCCGATACCTGAAAGCAGACTCCCCACCGTGATTGGTGGGGAGCTGTTAAGAAATCAATTAGCCTTCGATAGCGATGTACTTCTTTTCAGGAAGCTGCGGTTTTGCTTCCTTCTTCGGAATCTGCAGCGTCAGAACACCGTGCTCCAGCTTGGCCTTGATATCCTCTTCCGTGATTTCCTCGCCGACATAGAAGCTGCGGCTCATACTACCGGCATAGCGCTCCTGGCGGATGATCTTACCGGACTTCTTGTCCTTCTCATCCTTGTCAAGGCCTTTCGCCGCCGTGATGTTCAGATACCCGTTCTCCAGGCTGAGCTGAACTTCATCCTTGTGGAAGCCAGGAAGCTCAATATCAACTTCATAGCTGTCATCGTGCTCCCGCACATCCGTCTTCATCAGCTTCTTGGCATTGTGACCGTAAAGCGGTTTCTCCATCCGGGCAAATTCACGATCCATGTCATCGAACCAATGATCCATCAAATCCTCACCAAAAATACTAGGCATGTACAACATAAGTCAAACCTC
>CAMUZD010000341.1 GCA_947165115.1 uncultured Clostridia bacterium | reverse complement strand
AAAGGGCTTTGACATGCTCTGTGAGGATAACTCGACCGATATTGTCGTGCTCGCGGGCGATACAACGCGAAACGGCGAATACACCTCCCACGAAGGAATAATCGCACTCCTGCACGAGCTGAAGGCAAAAGGCAAGCGAGTCTATGTCATCACCGCCACCCACGATTACAGGGGCGACGGCAAGGGCAGAGGCTTCAACGGCGACGAGGTTGTCGGAGTCCCCGCAGTCGCAGACAGGCACGATCTCTGGGATATGTATTATGATTTCGGCCCGAGCGAGGCGATTTCTTATCATAAGGAATCAATGTGCTATGTCGTTCAGCTCGCGCCCGGTTACCGCCTTTTTGCGCTCAATGACGATACGAATTACAAGGGCGAAAACGGCGGAGGCTCGGGATTTTCCGACTCCTGCATGGAGTGGATTCTCGAACAGCTTGAGGATGCGAAAAAGAACGACCAGTATGTAATCGCGATGACGCATCATCCGATGGTCTCCCCCTCTCCGTTTTATTCAATCATCGGCAAGGGCGATATGCAGAAGAATCATGAGACCACCCGCGAGGTTTTCGCTGATGCAGGTCTTCACTGCATGCTGACCGGCCACACCCATATCCACGATATAAGCTATGTCACTACGGCGAAGGGCAACCGTTTCTATGATATTTCCTGCTCCGCTCTCATAGGCTGCCCGCCGAATTACAGAAACGTCACCTTTGACCCGAAGAACGCAAAGATCGATGTAGAGACGGTCACGATAACCGATGTCCCCGGCGTTGATACCAAGGGCGAGCCCTTTGATAAATATATGGAGGGGTTCTTCTTCGGCATGATAAGGCGCGTGGTCTGGGCTATGGGCTATGACATTGACAAGCTCGCGGAGATGACTCCCGCTTTCTCAATTCCGGGCGAAAAAGTGCTTAAACTCCGCCATATCATAAAGCCCGTCGGCAAGTTTCTCAATAAGCTCACCTTCAAAAAGATATGGAGAATATCAAAGAAGGAATGCGGTCTCAAAAAGGCTGACATCGCAGACATAGCCGATAATAAAGTGGTTGATTTCATAGTCGGACTTGTCAGGAATCTCTACTGCGGCGATTCGCCCTATTCACCCGATACCAGGGAATATAAGCTCACCTGCGGTTTTCTGAATATAATCGACAGCTTCCTGAATACGATTCACCTGCCGATAGGCAAATTCCTCAAGGGCGCAAAGAGCGTAAGATCACTGGTTGAGCCGCTTCTCTGGAATGACGGCTTCTGCGATGCGAAGGCAACTCTGCCTCTTTATCCGATATACGACGAAGATAACCCTGCTCCTGCCGAAATGTTTGAGAAAAAAGAATTCACGGATACAGTCAGGAAAAGTAACAAAGGTCCGTTTATCCTGATTTTGCTGATTCTCGCGGTTCTCCTGCTGCTCGGAATCATCGCCGGCATTATCGCGCTGATAGTTATCGGAATCATAGCGCTGGTGAAATAAAAAAAACACGGCTTGCAGATTATCTGCAAGCCGTTTGCTATTTCAATAAATCAGTTGTTGACTCCGTTGAAACCGTTCTCTTCCTGGAATTTTGCTATCTTATCGATAACGCCGAGAACAACCTCAAAACCGAGGCCGACTGTTTCGGGCTCGAATCTGTCGGGTGTGTCGCGGAAGGTATGATAATAATATGTCAGCATGGGATTCTGAGCCGCAAAGGTAACGGATTTGATGCCCGCGCGGGTCATCGGGGTGCTGTCGCAGCCGCCGACGGGATTGTGAATGCAGCCGCCTGTCTTGCTGACTATTTCGAGCTCTGCGAATGTATCCTTGAACATCTGCTCAAGATCCTTATCGAATCTGCACATCTGCCAGTCGTCTTTGATAACGACTTCAAAATAATCCTTATCGGCAACCGAGTCGATATTGATATTCCAGGCATTCTGAGTCAGGTCATCGTTCTTATGCTCTTTTGCGAAAGCCATTGAGCCTCTGAGGCCGACTTCCTCGCTGCCGCAGTTGCAGTCAACAATACGGCATCTCTTGGGCATCTTATCGGGATTTTCCTTGAAATACTTGGTTACAACATAGCTCAGGGCAATACCGGTCGCGTTATCCATCGCTCCTCTCGAGGCGTTCTCTTCATCGGGATCATTCCATGCAACGATAAAGAGCGAGCCGATTGCGGTGATGAAGGGGAGCACGATAAGCGCCCTGTCAAGGAAATAAAAGAACGGTGTGTTGGCAACTGTAAGCGCCCACATTGAGCGAAGCTCGCCGCCGAAGAAATAAATCAGCGCCATAAATATTGAAATCAGGCACATGCCGATTACGCAGACGGCGCCGAAACCTACTTTTGCATAGGTCGCAACAAGCGCGGCAATCGGCTTATCCTTCTTCCAGTAGCCTTTTTCGGAATGTCTCCAATTCCAGCTTGTGTCGGTGTGGCCGGAAAGGATAATCGTATAATCATATTCGCCGTCTTCGGGAAGGACTTCGCCGAGGGTGTTCTGCGATATCTTCTGCTTGAAGAACATATCAAACCAGGTGCGGTAGAAGAAGCAGGAAGCAACGAGCCAGAAAAGCATAAGCACCGAAAGCGCCGCCGTAAGATACCAGACCGAAGTAATCTGCCTTGCGATAAGTGCGCCCGCGCTTACAATAAGGCCGACATAGCCTGCATAGG
>CAMUZD010000340.1 GCA_947165115.1 uncultured Clostridia bacterium | reverse complement strand
AAAGCGTTTCTATTATGGAAAAGTGAGGAATGGCTGTCGGTGCTTCCTACTATCGGGTAATTTATGCCCTTTGCTCTGTCTTCATAATACTTGATTGTCTGGAAACCGTTCTGCTCAAAATAATTCTCGCCGCCGAGCACTTCAAATGCGTCAAAGAATTTGTTTTCGGTAATATAATCAACAAATATTTCGGGAACATGATACACATCATTTATCCAGTAAGGATGCGGAAATATACCGAGACCGCCGGCTTTTCTGATTTCATCATATATCCATTTGCAGATTGCCGCCTGTATCGGATTAATTCCTTCGGGAACATTCATTTCCGTTGCGAGCTTCCTTATCATTTCCTGCCAGTCTGCAAGCGGCATATAATCGGGGCAGTTGCCGTTTAACGAGCGGAATTTTTTATCGGTTCCGTGTTCCTCAATCGCCTCACCGTCTGTCATTGCGTTAATGCTGTATTCTCCGCCGAAATTGACTGTATGAAAATCGGGCTTGATGCCGTCAACTTTAGGCATATGGACCTCTTCGCCGGGTATGATAGCAAGACCGATCGGCAAATCTTTATAATACTCAATTGCTTCAATTGAAGGATAGTATTCTTCATGATCAGAAATAACGGTGAAATCCAGCCCGTGCTGTCTGTAATTTGCGGCTACAACTTTGGAATTCTGTCTGCCGTCCGATCCAATTGTATGCATATGAAGATCGCCCCGAAGCGGATATCTGCCCGCAAGATCTACATCAACGCAGTAAACGGAAAGCTGTAGCATCTGCTTATCGGGATTCTTTTCTTTGACAAATCTGATGAAATACATCTGCTCGCTATCAAATGTATGTTTAAAGGTGAATCCGCCTTCGTCATCGCATCTGACCGTTATCATTCTGTAATCGCCGGATTCATAAATAGCCGCTTCCCCCTGATCGAGAGCGCAGATAAAGATATCATAATCATTGCCGGGAGTAAAGATTTCTCTGCCGCCGAGAGGACGGATATGTATTTCGGCCTCCTTGCCTTTTACAAGAACTTTAGGAAAAATATCATAGTTATATAAATCTTCTTTAATCGGAAAAATCATATCTTTATATCTCCTTATCAATTAAGGGCTGCCGAAGCAACCCTGTAATTTGTTTATTCAGTTACTGCTTCATCAGCTATTGCATTGACTTCTTTTGCAAGAGCTTCGCGTCTTTCAAAGAGCTCGGCATACATTCTCTCTTTCTTTTCTCCGTTAAGATCGTAGAAAAGTTTGGGAACGATTGAAATGATACCGGTGATAACGGGAAGAATCGTGCACATCCAGAAAAGGGAGTATTCTGTCTTTTCAGACTGACCGCCAAAGCCTGCGCCTTCAACATAACCGACTCTGCGCAGAATCGCGGCTTTAATCGTATTGCCGAATGTGTTGATTAACTTACGCGGAAGTTCTTTGGCAACGCCGGTAAGGCCCTCGTTACGGTAGCCGTTTTTCCATTCGCCGTAGTCAATGGATTCATTTCTCATTTCTTCGGGAATAACGGATCTGATACCCCAGAAGAACATCCAGATTGTCTCTCTGATCATGAAAGCAGGAATCATCGCGCCGAGTTTCTTATAATTCTTGTTGATAGAACCTATAAGGAAAACTCCGACCATAAGGAAGTCACTGATATGAGAACCGAATATCCAGAGAGTCTTGGTGGAGAATTTTTCTCTCGCCCAGGGAACATAAGAATAAGAGATAGGGGAGACAATCGCTCCGGGAATACCGACGATAGTTGACATTGTTGCAAGGCCGAGAACATTTATGTAATAATAATTGATTCCCGAGCCGATGCTGAAAGCGCCTAAGAATTCAGAAAGTGTAATTAGAAGTAACGGCTTGTTGGTAAGGATGGATTTAAAGCTTGCTTTAATGCTCGGCTTATCAACAGTCTGGTTAACTCTTTCTTTAGCTATAAAAGCAAATGCAATCGCAAAAGCGCCGCTGACTATGCTGCAGAAAACGCCGGCAGATATATAAAGATGCGGCATTTTGATCTTGAGCTTGCCGTGGTTTACTAGGTCTATGAGGAGTCCCATAATTATTTCGGGAGCTTTCTCTACGAAACCGGAGAGGAGATTGGCTTCGGTAATAAGTCTTGTTCTGTCAATGATATTGGGAGTGATTGTCGCAAGCATACCGGTTCTGGCGATGCCCTTTGTGGAGTCTGCCAGATTTTGAACAAGGCTGAATATCAGGAAGAATATAAGTTTACCGATATCATATTTACCCATACCGCCTATTGTGAGAGGCATGGTCCAGTAAAGAGTATAGAGCACAAGACCGGGGATCGCGTAAATAATCAGCCAGGGCTTGAATTTGCCCCATCTTGTTCTGGTCTTATCAACTATCGCGGCAAGAAATACGTCGTTTACCATATCCCAGAGGCCGACAACGAAGCTGACAATTTCCTGGAATCTCAATCCGATTTTAACAATATCCGTAATGAAAATATCGCTGTATTTATTGATATTGAAGGATTGAGCGATGTCATAAAGAATATATGCAACGGTTTCTTTTGTGCCGACATATCGCCGGTCTTTATGAGCGGCGGCGGAATCCTGCTGCTCATAGACTTTTGCCGCAGCTGAATTAGAATCCATAACATACCTCCTCTTTTACATATTACTTATTTACTGGAGCTCAAT
>CAMUZD010000339.1 GCA_947165115.1 uncultured Clostridia bacterium | reverse complement strand
ACATATCCTTCGCTGATAAGCGCGGAATAGGCGGCCTCGACAGTTACTTTGCTGATACCGAGGTGAGCGGCGAATTCCCTTTTTGAAGGGAGCCTGTCACCGCCCTTGATATTTCCCGAAAGAATATCCGCCTTTATTAAATTGTAAAGCTGTTCATAAAGAGGAGATTTTGAATTTCGCTCGAATACATAAGTAAGCATATTTACCTCATCTGGCATTGTTTTTTATTACAAAAATGGTCATTGATTTAATGCCAATTTGAATTATACTATCTTCAACAATCAAAAGCAAGGGAAAATATCATGAAATACAGAAGAATTCAGCAAGCGGTTCTGGGCTCGCTTTTCGCGGCGCTTATCTGCGTTGCGACTCTGGTTGTGCAGATACCCGTTCCCGCAACGCACGGATACATCAATCTCGGAGATTGTTTTGTTGTGCTCTCGGGAATACTGCTCGGGCCCGTTTACGGTCCGCTCGCCTCGGGAATCGGCTCTGCGCTGACAGATGTGATTACCGGCTACGCGGTATATGCGCCGGCAACTTTTATAATCAAAGCGCTGATGGCTTTTGTCTGCGCGATTATCACAAAGAAACACAAGACCGCGCTTTTTACAGTAATCGCATCATTTATTGCCGAGGTATTTATGACGGCCGGTTACTACGCGTTTGAAGCTTTTATACTGAAATTCGGCGCGGCGGCTGCCGCCGAAGTGCCGATGAATCTTATACAGGGCGCGGCTTCAATTATTATTTCAATACTGATTATATCTGCAATTAATAAGAGCGAAAAACTCAGAAACATGTTTTACGGAAAGGGAAGCGATGAACTGTGACAATATTTGAGCAGGCAAAAGCGGCGGCCGAAGAAATCATTGAAACCGCAAACCTGAAAAAAGGCGACACACTCGTAATCGGCTGCTCTACCAGCGAAGTCCTCGGCGGCAGAATCGGCACCGTCAGAAGTCCGGAGACCGCCGAAGAAATATATAAAGGAATAACCGACGCAATCGGTGACAAGGGCATATTTATTGCCGCGCAGTGCTGCGAGCATCTCAACAGGGCGATTATCACCGAGCGCGAAAACGCTGAGAAACACGGCTGGGAAATCGTATGGGCCGTTCCCTACCCACACGCAGGCGGCTCGTTTGCGACGGTTACCTATCACCATCTGAAAGATCCCGTTGCCGTTGAAGAAATCAGAGCGGAGGCAGGAATCGATATCGGCTCAACTCTTATCGGTATGCACCTTAAAAGAGTGGCAGTTCCGGTCCGTCTTCAGAATAACCGTATCGGCGAAGCGATTATTACAGCCGCGCGCACCCGTCCCAAATACATCGGCGGCGAAAGAGCAAAATATGAATAAGCAAATCACCACCCGGCCAGGGTGGTGATTCTTTTTTTAATCTTCAATTGCCGCTTTTCTTGAGTTTATATCATAAAACTTCTTGATATCGAATTTCTTTTCTCTGGAATATGTGTATACGCCGTTCTGTTCCTGCTCAACATCTGTAAGCTGTGTATAACAGAATGCGAACATTTTCGGGTTGTCAAGCAGAGCGTCGGTCAGCCCTTTATATCTTTCGAAATATTCCTCTTCGGTTTTCGGGCCGTTGCCGTAGCCCCAGGCGTTTTCTTCGCCCGAATTGACTGACCAGCGGATTCCGCCGTATTCGCTTATGAAAAAGATGCCGCCTTTATACTGCGCTTCGCAAATTCATCGTATGTCTTTTTGAAAATCTCAACATCCTGCTCATAGTTGTGAGTATCCCAGATATCGGTAATCACATGATAATTGCCGCTCGTATCAATGCAGGGGCGGGTCTTGTCGAGTGCCTTTGTTGTCAGATAAACTGTTTCAAGCAGTTCGTTTCTCTGCTCTCTACCTTCATAATTCCAGGTTTCGTTGAACGGGCACCAGCCTACTATTGACGGATGGCTGTAGTCTCTCTCAATCTCGGCACACCACTCGTTCAGCATCGCGTCGGTCGCCGCCGGATTGCTGTAATCGAGACCCCAGTTCGGATATTCTCCCCAGACAATATATCCCTCTTTGTCGCAGTGGTAGAGGAATCTCGGCTCAAATATCTTCTGATGAAGACGCGCACCGTTGAAACCTGCCGCCATTGACATTTTAATATCGCCGAGCAGCGCATCATCCGACGGAGCGGTATATATGCCGTCGGGGTAAAATCCCTGATCTAGGACAAGGCGCTGGAAAACACTTTTGCCGTTGATGAGGAACTTATAGCCGTCAATCGCAAGGTCTCTGAGGCCGAAGTATGATTTGATTTCATCATCGCCGAATTTCAGCTTAAGGTCATATAATCTGCCTTTGCCCGGCTCCCAGAGCTGCTTTTCGGAGAGTGAGATTTCACCGTTCACATAACTTTCTGATTTCTTGGTAAAACTTCCGACTGGTTTTCCGTCATAAAAAGCTTCAGCTGTAAATTCGCATTTGCCCGAGAGCTCTGCCGAAATGATAACCGAGCCGTTTTCCGCGTCTGGAGTCAGGCGGAATTGCTTGATGTAGTTTTTCGGCGTGAATTCAAGCCAGACTGTCTGCCAGATGCCGGTTGTTCTTGTATAGTCACAGCCGTGAGAGTAAAGCAGGCGGGACTGCTTGCCGTTCGGCTGGAGAGGGGAGCGGACATCGTCAACTGCATTGACAATAACCGTGT
>CAMUZD010000338.1 GCA_947165115.1 uncultured Clostridia bacterium | reverse complement strand
GATAATGGCCGTTTCAGGTATAGGAGTTCTCTGGTTTATCCAGACTCTCTGGCTGTTCTCGATGGTGCTCGCGTTTATCAGAAAATTTGAAAAAGGTATGCTTTATGGATTGACGGAAAAAGCGAATATTCTCGTCGCTCTCGCGCTTGTTCTCCCTGTTCACGGCTCAAGCTTCATGCTGAATACGCCCGTAATCGTCTGCTACAGATTCGGCCTGTATGCGATGACGTTTTTTATCGGATACTTCGTCTTCGCCCACGAAGAAGTGATTGAGCGCATAAGCAGATTCTCGATTCCTCTCTGCATCGGCTCGGTAATACTTGCGGGATTATATATTTATCTTCATTTCGGCGACAACTACGCTGAAAATCCCGTTTTCAATTCAATCCCCGCAATCGCTTACGGCTGGATATTCTGCCTCGCGGCGCTCGGGCTTATGTATAAATACGGCAATAAAGAGAACAGCTTCACACGGTTTATGAAAAAGCGCAGTTTCGGTCTTTATGTGTTCCATTATCTGCCGCTCTCGGCAAGCGCATACCTGCTGACAAAATATACCGGAGTTCCCGCGCTCGCTGTTTATTTGATTGTCCTTGTCTGCGGCTTTGCGGGCGGATTCATCCTCAATGAAATCATCTCCCGCATACCGCTTGTCAGGTGGGCGGTTCTCGGAATAAAAAGCAATAAAAAGAAGAAAGATGAGGTGTCTGCCGATGTTTGCCGATAATCTGCTGAATTTAAGAAAGCGTTACTCAATGACTCAGGAAGACCTCGCCGAAAAGCTCGGCGTTTCAAGGCAGGCGGTCGCGAAATGGGAGAGCGGCGAAACAGTTCCCGACCTTGAAAAGAGCAGACTGATTGCCGAAGTTTTCGGCGTAACGCTTGACGACCTTGTGAACTTCAGCTCTGAGGGCAATTTCGGGCTTGATACACCTCCCAAAGGCAAGCATCTATTCGGAATTGTCACAATAGGCGAAAAGGGGCAGATAGTAATTCCCGCAAGAGCACGTAAGGTTTTCGCCATCAATCCGGGAGACAGGCTGATCGTGCTCGGTGACGAGGGCTCGGGCATTGCCCTGATGAAAAGTTCTGATTTCCTGAAAATGGCCGATCTGATAAGAAAGAAGAAATAAAAATCAAAACCCGCGGGGTTAAATTTCCCTGCGGGTTTCTTTAATATCAGTTGTCTGTTTGCTTTTCGCTTAAATGCGTCGCCGGCTTAGTCTTCGTTTTCGTCGCGGATCTGATCTATCATTTCGTCCGAAATGGTCTGGGTTTCGCCGTGCTTGACCTGGCTCATGCAGATAAGCGCGAGGGCGAAGCAGATCGGGCAGTAAACAAAGAGTGACCAGTAGTTGATCTGACCGCTTGATGAGAAGGCCTTCGTAAGGTCAAACATACCGCCGACGAGAACGGGGCCGACGATTGAGGCCGAGAAGGTCGCCGTGTAGTAGTAACCGGTGAAGGTGCCGACTCTCTCGAGACCGCCGATTTCAAGAACAAGCGGAAGGGTATTGATGGTAACAAATGCGATGAAGATTCCGCCGAATACGATTGCGGCGTAGAGCAGCGGCATCCATTTGGTCGCGAAGTAAACCAGGAACAGAGCGAGAGCGCCGATCCAGCCGGACATAATCGTCTTTTTCCTGCCGAATTTCTGGCCGAGTTTGCCTGCGGGAATAGCGCCGATAACGGTGGCCGCGGCAAAGAGGGTTATGACGAGAGAAGCGTTGGCTTCCGTGAATTTAAGCTCATATTTCGCGAAGGTGGTGAAATAGGTGTTGACCGAGTCGGTCGCGTTTGAATTGAAGAAAAGAGCAACAAGCATGAAGATAAGGCTCTTCTTTTCGCCCTTGGAAAGGCCCATCTGCCTGATGCCGGCCTTGCCCTCGGCCTTCGCCTTGTTCTTCTCGAATTCGGCGGCGAGCTCTGCGGCCTCCGCCTTGGAGATTCTGTTATCGGGCTCTCTGACGATGAATACGACGACGAAGAGGCAGATAACCATTACAATCGCGCCGAGGATGAATACTCTGTTTCTTATCTGAGCCTCGGTGAGACCGGGCATGAGAGCGGTGATGACCTTGCCTGCGACGGTGCCGAGAACGACGCCGACGCCGCCCATGATATTGATGACCGCGTTACCCTCGCCTCTTATCTCGGAGGGGGTGAAGTCGGGCATAAGGGCGACAACAGGCGAACGCCAGGTGGACATAATGAAATTGAAAACGATTATGTCAAGCATCAGCACGCCGAGAAGCTGGATTCTCGGGACGAGAATAAACAGCAGGGCGCAGACGGGAATACCATACATGAGGAAAGGCGTTCTCTTGCCGAAGCGGGTATGAGTTCTGTCCGAAATTCTGCCGAAAAGCGGCTGGAATACTACGCCGAAAACATTATCGATAACCATTATGATACCGACCGCAGTTCCCGCCCAGGCGAGATTTGAAATGGTCGGGTTCTCTTTGAGAATAAGGGGAACATAGGCGTTGTAGATTATCCACGCAATCTGGACCGCCATGAAGCCGAAACCCGTGAAAGCGGTATGCAGATAATTCAGCTTGCCGTTTTCTTTTGCACAGTAAAACTGATTCTTCATTGAATCTTCTCCTTTTTGCGGCAATTCCGCATAATACACAGTTATTATATCATTTTCAAGGATAAAAGAGATGGTAAAATAAAGAAAGCTTCTGTGGCTAGATT
>CAMUZD010000337.1 GCA_947165115.1 uncultured Clostridia bacterium | reverse complement strand
GATGAGCCTTTCGGTGAACTGCCCGCTGCAAAGAAGAGCGGAGCGACCTTTGCAGGCTGGTTTGCCGATGAAGAATTCACTCAGAGAATCGAACCGGAAACGGTAATGAAATTTGATTCCGATATTAAGCTTTATGCCGCCTTTGTTGAAAAGAACGTGACCGTTTCGTTTGATGCGGACGGCGGCTCGGTCGATACAGGCAGCAAGACGGTTGTCTGCGGCGGTAAATACGGCGCTCTGCCCGTTCCCGTAAAGAACGGTTATGCTTTCACCGGCTGGTCGGATGACAGCGGAAAAAGAATCACCGCCGATACCGTTGTATCAACAGAAACAAATCACACTCTCAGAGCAAAGTGGATTGGCAAAACCCATACCGTAATGCTTAAAAACGGCAGCGAAATCTGCGGCACTTTGACCGTGACCTACGGTTCCGTCTATGGCAGTCTTCCGGTCCTTGAATCAGAAGGTAAAGCATTCTGCGGCTGGTTTGACGAAAGCGGTAATGAAGTCAAAGCGGATACCGTTTATTCAGCCGATTCCGATACCGAGATTTATGCGAAGTTTATCGATAATCCTTCGGATATGCTGGTATTTATCGCGGATGGCGAAACCGTTGCGACAGTTCCCTGCGGTTCTTCAGTTACCGAACCCGGTGTTCCCGCAAAGGTCGGATATACCGGTGCCTGGGAAAGCTATAATCCCGAAGTTGCAGGAGTTGTGAAAGCATTTTATACCCCGCAGGAATTCACCTTGGCTTTCAAGGTCGGCGATGTTACAAAGGCCGAAACATTCCGTTTCGGTGAAAAGGTAAATGTTCCCGTAGATATCGCCCCCGAGGGCGTCAGCATCAAAGGCTGGACGCCTGCAGTTCCCGAAACAATGCCTGCGAATAATCTGACATTGACGGCGCAGACCGAGAATACGGTTTATACCGCAAACTTCATCGCACAGGGCAGATCTGCGGGCAAAATCAACTATACACTAGCCGATTCGCAGATAACAGAGCCCGCAGTTATTCCGAAGACCGGATATACCGGCGCATGGGAGGACTACACTCTGAGCGCCGGCGGAATTGATATATTTGCCGTCTACACGCCGGTTGTCTATACCGCAAATCTTGTTGCCGACGGCGTGAGCGCGGGCAGTGTCACGTTCACGGTTGAGGATGAGGAGCTTTCCCTTCCCGCAGTGCCCGAAAAGACGGGCTACAGCGGCGAGTGGGGAGAATATGAAATCGCTCCTCACGATATAACGGTCAATGCCGTCTATTCACCGAGGACATATTATGTTACATTTAAGACGGCCGAAAACGATACAATTGTAGCAGTTGTTCCGTATCTATTCGGAGCGAAGAGCATAAAAGAGCCCGCCGTTCCCGAACGGGAGGGTTACACCGGTTCCTGGATGCCCTATACTCTCGGCGCGGCCGATACCGTCTGCTTCGCAACATACAGTTACAGAACTTATTACGCTACCTTTATGTCGATCGGCGAAGTGGTTGAGAAGGTCCCGTTCAATATCAATACAAAGAGTATAGTCCCGCCTGCCGTTCCCGTCAGAAAGGGCGTAAACGGCAAATGGGAGAGTTTCACGATTCGCTATGAGGACTTCACCGTTAACGCCGTCTATAATTTCCCCGAGATAAGTATAAAGAACTACACACCCGAACGTAAGGAAGATTATAAGACTACTATCACCTTCACGCCTTCTCTCAAAAACAGAGTTACAAACGGCAGAGTTCACTGGTTTATCAACGGCGAGGATAAGACGCCCGGCGGCGCTTCGACCTATACCGTCGAAAAGGCGACCGAAACATTTACCGTTCAGGCAAAATACTTTGTCGGCGAGATGCTCGCGGGAAAAAGCGTCGCGGTCATCACACCGGCTTCTTTGCCCGCATTGTGGCCTTCTTCCGGACAATATTCCGCAGACTTCCCGAAATCAAACAGTAGTTTCAAATTGAAACGCCCTCTCCGCAAAGGAGAGGACGTAGCTTTTTATTCGTCTTTGGGTATATTTTTTTCTCTCATAGTCAGCGATATTCTGCCTTTGGCCGTATCGACCTTCAGAACCCAGGTTGTGACTACCTGACCGACCTTGAGCACATCCGATGGGTGCTTTATGAATCTGTCGGTAATCTGGGAAACATGAACGAGGCCGTCCTCGTGAACTCCGATATCGACAAACGCGCCGAAATCGGTGACGTTTCTGACTGTGCCCTTCATTTCCATACCGGGCTTGAGATCCTTGATATCCATGACATCGGTCCTGAGCATCGGGGGCGGAAGCTCGTCTCTCGGGTCTCTGCCGGGAGCGATGAGATGCTGACCTTTCTCGTAGTAGTCCACAACCTTGACTATATCCTTGAGAGTCGGAACACCTATGCCGAGCTTTTCGGCAACCTTATCCTCGCCGAGCAGGGCAACCTGACCGGAGATAGCCTTTATTGCCTCGGTGCCGATGTCGGCAGTGGTAAATGAGAAGAGCTCAAGCAGTTTTTTTGCCGCATCATAGCTCTCGGGGTGAACGCCCGTATTGTCGAGTGGATTCTTGCTCTCGGCAATTCTCAGGAAGCCTGCGCACTGCTCAAAAGCCTTGTCGCCGAGCTTCGGAACCTTCTTGAGCTGGCTCTTGCCAGTGAATTCGCCGTTTTCATCGCGGTAATCAACTATATTGCCCGCTATCGTTATGTTGATTCCCGATACT
>CAMUZD010000336.1 GCA_947165115.1 uncultured Clostridia bacterium | reverse complement strand
AGAGGCGATACTCAGCCGCAGAGAAAATACTGGCTGCTGCTGCTGTATTCGAGCCTTTTCCATCAGTGCATCGCGGGACCGATAGTCAGATACCGCGACATAGCTGATGATATAAATTCGAGAAAAACTAAACCCTCCGAAATCAGCGCCGGCATAACGCGGTTTGCCGTAGGCCTCGCGAAGAAGGCCGTTCTCGCGAACGGCTGCGCCGCCATAGCGGATAAATTCTTTGCCGCGGATACTGTCGGCACCGCCTCCGCCTGCGGAATCTGGCTCGGAGCCCTCTGCTATATGCTTCAGATTTATCTCGATTTCTCGGCATACAGCGATATGGCGATCGGCATGGGCCTCATGTGCGGATTCCACTATAAGGAAAACTTTGATTATCCCTATATGGCTGATTCGGTCACCGATTTCTGGCGCAGATGGCATATTTCCCTGAGCTCCTTCTTCCGCGATTATGTCTATATTCCTCTCGGGGGCAACAGATGCTCCGAAACCCGTCAGATGCTCAACCTCCTCGCCGTCTGGTTCCTCACCGGCATGTGGCACGGAGCAAGCTGGAATTATATTATCTGGGGACTCTACTATTTTGTATTTCTCCTC
Source organism: uncultured Clostridia bacterium (assembly GCA_947165115.1). Classification (GTDB taxonomy): domain Bacteria; phylum Bacillota; class Clostridia; order Oscillospirales; family Acutalibacteraceae; genus CAG-177. Next base: position 2,100 of record CAMUZD010000336.1, on the reverse strand, counting down.
ATTGAAAAATTCATCTGGACGGATTTCACGAAGCTCCGTCCTGCAATCAGGCGCGTCATCGTGCTCGCGGTCGTATTCTTCGGCTGGGTTATATTCAGATTTGAGGATCTCAGCGTTCTCGGCTCGGCGTTCAGAGGCATGTTCTGCCTCAATCACAATGCTTTCCACGACGCTGTCACGGGCCTTGAATTCAGCAACAATATATTCTTTATCATATTCTGCATAATCGCGGTAACGCCTCTCGGCAGATATGCCAAGAGGATATTCGCAAACATTGCAAAAGATAAGACTCCCCTGCTCTATGCTTACGCCGCGGTTGATGCGATTATTCCGATAGGTCTGCTGGTGCTTTCTATGATGGCTCTCGCGGGCAACAGCTACAATCCGTTTCTCTATTTCCAGTTTTAAGGGGGTGCGGAGATGAATAAAGAAAAAATCAAAAAGATATTCGGCGTTCAGCGGCTTGTGAAAGCGGGCCTCTTCGGCGCATTTATCATTATAATAGCTTTCATCGGCATTCTCTGGTTTGCCCACCCGAAAACCTCCGAGGTTGAAAAGAGAGAGCTTACAAAATTCCCGAAGCTTACAATAGCAGGCCTCTGGGACGGCTCGTTTTTCAGCGATGTTGATACCTGGTATGCGGATACATATCCGCTCAGGGAAGGTCTCATTTCATCCTATCATTCCCTGCAGTCGCATTACGGAATCCGCTCGACTCAGATTATTGCCGCTCAGCCCGAGGAAGATGTGGAGAGCGAAGATACCCCCGATGTCACGGGGCAAGATGAGCCTCAGACCGCGGCAGATCCCGACGAGGGGCTTGAAGAAGGACGCGGCGACATTGATGCTCAGGCAGAGCCGGTCGGCGGAATATATATCGCGAAGGACAGCGGCTATGGCATCTATTCATACAGCGCAAACAATTCGCTCAGATACTCTCAGCTTCTCAACCGTCTCGCCTCAAATCTCAGCGGAAAAGCTAAGGTTTATTCGCTGATTGCGCCCATCTCGGCCGGCATTATGCTCTCAGACAAGACTAGAGACAGCATCGGCTGCGATGATCAGAATTCGGCTATTGAGATTATACTCTCAAATATGGATGATTCACTCGCCAAGGTAAACGCTCATCACACCTTGCAGCGACACACTACCGCATATACTCTCCTTCCCACGGATCACCACTGGACAGCCCTCCGCGCCTACTATTCATACAGGGAAGCCTCCCCACTACAGTGTATTGAACCGGAGGAGCTTTCAAGCTATCAGACAATGGAATTCAAGGGATTCCTCGGCACATTCTATCAGCAGAGCCACCGCAATCCCGCTCTCGGAGCGAATCCCGATACTGTCACCGCATATATTCCGAACGATACTAAGGAAATGACCTGCTATATGAAGCAGGGCGACATTTTCAAGGAGTATAACTGGAAGATTATCTATGATGTCTCAAACTATCCGCAGGGCGAGAAATACAACTGCTTCGCCGCATCGGACCAGGCATATAACTATGTTCATAATGAAAAGAAAACCGACGGCTCGTCGATACTGGTAGTCAAGGATTCCTACGGCAACGCGTTTATTCCTTTCCTTGTAGATCACTATGAGCATATCTACTGGATTGACTACCGCTACTATACTGCTTTTGTCAATTGGAAAGGAACCGGCGACAGTTCCGTTTCGGCGCTTGTGAACCGCGGAGGCATAAAGGATGTGCTGATTCTCAACAATATCAATTTCACGGGTTCCAACAGCACTCTGAATACATTTGACAGACTATACAGATAAAAGCTCAGGAGGTTTTGAAATGAAAACAGCAAATAAACTACTCGCAGTCATAACTTCCGCCGCACTCATACTTGCATTATTCACCGTAACGGCGAGCGCAATGCAGATTTTTGTGAAAACTCTAACCGGCAGAACAATAACTCTCGAGGTTGAGCCAAGTGATTCAATCGAAGCTGTAAAAGCAAAGATTCAGGAGAAAGAGGGAATTCCTCCCGATCAACAGCGTCTGATTTTTGCAGGCAAACAGCTTGAGGACGGCCACACGCTTGCAGATTACAATATTCAGAAAGAAAGCACTCTGCATCTTGTTCTCAG
>CAMUZD010000335.1 GCA_947165115.1 uncultured Clostridia bacterium | reverse complement strand
GTGAAGGCAGGTGACTTCGCCGTTTTCGTCGGTATCATAGGAATTGCAGGTCACATAGTAAGCGCCCTTGAGGCGGACCTCATTGCCGGGATAGAGGCGGAAATACTTCTTGACGGGCTCCGCCATGAAATCCTCGCGCTCAACATAGATTTCTCTTGAAAACTTAACTATTCTTTTGCCGAGCTCGGGCTTGTCGGGGTTGTTTTCAACTTCAATTTCTTCGATCTCGCCCTCGGGATAATTATCGATTATGACTTTGAGGGGATTGAGAACCGCCATGGCTCTCGGCGCATTTGCATTGAGATTATCTCTGACGCACGCTTCGAGCAGGCCGTAATCAACGACGCTGTAAGCCTTTGAAACGCCGACTCTGTTTATGAAATCCCTGACCGCGGCGGCGGGGTAGCCTCTTCTTCTGATGCCGCAGAGGGTAACCATTCTCGGATCGTCCCAGCCGTCAACAACTCCGCTCTGCACCATTTCGAGGCATTTTCTCTTGCTCGTGACGCAGTAGTTTATGTTGAGGCGGGCGAATTCAATCTGTCTGGGCGGCTCTTCGAAGCCAATTTCATTGATAAACCAGTCATAGAGCGGTCTGTGATTCTCGAATTCGAGCGAGCAGAGCGAATAGGTGACGCCCTCTCTCGCGTCGGAGAGCGGATGCGCGAAATCATACATCGGATAGACGCACCATTTGTCGCCGGTCTGATGATGGGTAACGTGCGCGATTCTGTAAATTACGGGGTCGCGCATATTTATATTGGGCGAGGACATATCGATTTTTGCCCTGAGGGTTTTTTCGCCGTCTTTGAACTCGCCCTTCGTCATTCTTTCAAATAAATCGAGGTTTTCTTCAACAGAGCGCTCTCTGTAGGGGCTGTTTTTACCCGGCTCGGTCAGGGTGCCCCTATATTCTCTTATCTCATCGGCGGTCAGATCGCAGACGTATGCCTTGCCCGCCTTGATAAGCTTGATTGCGCAGTCATAGATGAAATCAAAATAGCTTGACGCATAGAGGCATTTATTCCACTTGTAGCCGAGCCACTCGATATCCTCCTTGATGGCGTCAACGTATTCGACATCCTCTTTTGAGGGGTTGGTATCGTCAAGGCGCAGATTGCACTCGCCGCCGTATTTCTCCGCAGTGGAGAAATCTATGCATATCGCCTTCGCGTGGCCGATATGAAGGTATCCGTTCGGCTCGGGCGGAAATCTCGTCTGAACCCTTGAATTCACGCCCGCGGCGAGGTCCTCATCTATAAAATCATGAATGAAATTTGAGCTTGTGTTTAATTCTTCCATGGCAATCATATCCTTTCGTAAGCTGCGGCGGCATCCGCGAGGCGGCGCTGAATCTCCCCATCGCCGAGAATACCCATAATAGAATATAAATCCGGCGTATTTCTGCGCGAGGTCAGCGCAATTCTTATAACTGTTGAAACATCGCCGACATGGCCCTTGAACGCGTCCGGATTCTGCTTGAATTCCTTGACATTCGGCGTGAAGCCGAGCGGAGCGCAGAGATCCTTGATTTTTTGGAACCAGGCGTCCTTGTCATCATCGAGCGAATAAACTTTTGAATACGCTTCGATTACGGCCTTCGCGTCGGCGGGGGAAATATTTTCGGGCAGGGTGTAATCTGCCCGATAGTATTCATTGAAGAAATATGAGATATAATCCTTTACCTCGCTCCATTTCGCTATATCCTTGCGCGGTTTCGGATTCTCTCTGTCTATATTGAGGATTGCTTTTGACCTTGCGGGGTCGGCAGTAAGAACGCCGTAAAACTCCCCGTCAAATTCCTTCGCCCATTCGCAGACTCTCTCATAAACGGTTTCGGCATTCATTACGGAAATCACGTTTTTGCTGACATCGTTGAGTTTCACGAGGTCAAAGAGGCAGCCGCTCGAGCTCATCTTCTTGAGATTGAAGGGATAATCCATCGCGGGAACGCCGGGATTCGCCCTGCGCCAGTCCTCAAAGCCGGAGCTTATGAGCGTGAGCAGATATTCAATCAGGCTCTCCTTCGGGAAGCCCTCATCCACAAAGTAGCTGACCGCCGCTTCGGGATCCTTTCTCTTTGAGAGCTTGCGCTTGTCGCCGGTCTCGTCATCGAATTTCATAACTTGCGGGGTGTGCGCGTATTTGGGAACCTTGTAGCCGCACGCCTTGAAAAGCGCTATATGCTTGGGAACGGATGAAATCCATTCCTCGCCCCTGATAACGTGGGTGGTATGCATAAAATGATCATCGCAGACGTGCGCGAAATGATAGGTCGGAACGCCGTCCGATTTGAGGAGCACCTCGTCGATGATATTCTCGGGCATCTCGATTTTGCCCCTAATCATATCCTCAAATGTGATTCTCTTATCCTCGCTGCCGTCGGAGCGGAAGCGGAGCACCCAGGGCTTGCCGGCATCGAGATTCGCCTTGATTTCGTCAAGAGTAAGGTCGCGGCATTTCGCATATTTGCCGAAGTATCCGGTTATCGCCGCGCCGTCCGCCTCCTGCTTTTCACGCAGGGAGGAAAGCTCGTCCGCGGTGCAGAAGCAGGGATAGGCGAGCCCTTTTTCAACAAGGTATTTTGCGATTGTCTGATATATTTCAACCCTCTTGCTCTGCGTATAGGGGCCGTAGTTTCCCTTTTCGGTGCCGAAGCCGGTGACGCCCTCATCAAATTCGACTCCGAAGGCCTTCATGCCGTTTGTGA
>CAMUZD010000334.1 GCA_947165115.1 uncultured Clostridia bacterium | reverse complement strand
ATTGTCTGGTTAAGCATATCTATTGCCGCTCGCAAGCCGTATGCCCTGAAAATCAATTCGCCTATGATTACGAGAAATGTTGTACGCAGAATTCTTAGTACTTTGAAAACAAATTGCTCACGGTCAATATGAAGGAACTTTTCGATTTTTTGCGAAAGGGGATTTAAAAGACTTCCGCAGAAAATAAGCATAAAATGATAAAGTCCGAAAGCTATGTAGTGCCAACCGACTCCGTGCCATATCCCGTTACCGAGCCACACGGCAAAAAGCGCAATGCCTCCGGCGAGAAGAGGACCGTAGTGGTTGCCGATTTTCTTACGGGCAGACGAGGTGAGTTTTTTCATCGGACCGGCAGTGGTGATAGGATAGAACACATAATCCCTGAACCATGTGCCGAGTGTAATGTGCCACCTTGTCCAGAACTCTGAAACACTTTTTGAAAAAAACGGTCGCTTGAAGTTTTCCGGCATTTCAATTCCGAAAATCTGAGCAATGCCGATAACAGCGTCCATTGAACCCGAAAAATCCATGTACAACTGGATTGTGTACAAAACTGCAGTAAGAAGAATTATGCTGCCGTCATATTTTTCATATCCGAGACAAACCTTTTTTATCATCGGGTCAAGTCTATCTGCGACAACAATTTTTTTCATCATACCGTATGAAATTCTGAGCAACCCACTTACAAGGTTATCATATTTGATAGGGGAAGCATCCCAGAGTTTATCCGCGGTCTGATTATAACGGCAAATCGGGCCTTCAACTATTTGCGGAAAGAATCCGATAAAAAGCAAAAGTCTCGGGAAGTTGTCATCTGCTTTTACTACACCTCTGTAAACATCGAAAATATATGAAACTGCCTGAAGTGTGAAAAATGAAATACCGACAGGCACGAGGTATTCGGGCAGATTAAAGCGAATGTTGAGTTTAAATAAGGCTGATAAAGTGTTTACATTCTTAATAAAGAATCCCGAATATTTGATTATTAACAAAACGCCGATTTGTATAATAACGGCAAGAGCAACTATTGTGCGTTGCCGTTTTATAAAGGTCTTTTTTATGCTTTTTCTGTCTTCTTTTTCCGAAAGGCTCAGTTTTTCGCGCATCTGCCCCTGAATTCTGTCAATCCATATTCCGAAGTAGTGCATTGAAAAGGCAGTCAGGAACAGATAGATAATTAATTCTTCGCTGACAAGCCAGAAAAAAATACAGCTCTCGGTTATCAGAGCATATTTTTTATGTTTTTTAGGAACAATACAGTAAACAATAAGGCAGAACGGCAGAAAAATAAACAGAAATTCCATAGAGAAAAACGAAATCAGTTTCGGTCCGATTCCCGCAAGAACCTGTAAAATCAGCTGCATTTCAGCATTCCTCCTGCAAACGCACAATCATATCGTAAATGCGCTTTGCCGAATTGAAGTTTTCCGGTACTATTTCAACCGTGGGAATTGTAATGTCAAATTCATCTTCAAGATCGGCAATCAACGAAATAATTGATAACGAATCAAGAAGATGGCCGTCAACAAGATTATCGCAGTTCTCGTAATCAATGCCGGGCTGAATGTCTTTTAAAATGTCCAATAATTTTTCCATAATCCTACTCCTTTTATTTCTGTTAAAATGACGGTGTGTTGAACGGAGCCGTTTCCAGCGGCTTCCTTACAAGCATAAATTCGCCGTTATCCTTCAAAAACCATATTGCCGGTATTTCCCGTGTTAAAAACAGAGATATGCCTTCAGTCATACAGTAAGCGCCGGTGTTTTCAAAACAGAGCAGGTCTCCGACCTCAACATCCGGAAGATAAATCTGTTTTGCAAGAATGTCATTCATTGAGCACAGCGAACCGCAGACATTCCATGTTTTCTCTTTATTTATTTCGTTTTTTCCGACTGCCGAAATGCTCGGTTGCCTCATAGCCATATACTGACCGAAATAAACAATATGGTGCATACCTCCGTCAACAATAAGATAATTCTGACCGGAATTATGCTTTATATCTACAATGTGCGTATAGTACTTTCCGCATGAAGCGGCAATACTTCTGCCGAGTTCAAGTAGCAGAAAACTCCTCAAGATATGTCTGCTCATCAAAGCTCTCATCATTAAAATATGCAACAGGGAAGCCGGGACCGTATTCAAGCTCTGTCACATTATAATCGTACTTGTCCCGAAGATGAGATATAAACTCATCAAGCATTTCAATTTCATGACGGATTTTTTTGACAGAGGTTTTCTGCGTGCCGGAAAAGAACTGTATTCCGATTATTTCAGTAAGCGGTTCCGCATCTCTGACGGAGATAATCTGTTCAATTTCTTCCTTGTTCATACCGAACTGGCTTTGATTTGTCAGTCGAAGTAAAACTGACAGCTTACGGTTGTATTTTTCCGACAGAGATGTCAGCATTTCCCATTGACTTACCGACTCTGCCGTGAAAATACCGTTAAAGGATTTATCTTTAACAATTTTTTCGATAACCGACGGAGTTTTATATACTCCGGAAATTACCATTTTGCTTTTATCGACTCCAAGCGAAAAACAGACCTCTGCCTCTCCGGGGGAACATATTTCAAGTCGGTTAACATAGTCTGAGATTTCGCCTGCAATAAACGGATTTGCTTTAACTGCATAGCATAATTCAACTTGCTTTGGCAGCGAATACCGAAGGTATGCTACCCGTCGTTTGAGTTCAACTATGTCAAAAACATAGAAAGCTGTTTCGTTATCTTCTATAA
>CAMUZD010000333.1 GCA_947165115.1 uncultured Clostridia bacterium | reverse complement strand
CTGAGCGTGCTGAATCCAGACCCGGGAGCGCTCACCGGCAATTCCCTGCTGCGCGGTCTGCCGTTTGTGAGCAATATTCTGCTCGGCATTTTCAGGAGCATCGGCCTCAACTGGGAGCGCGCGGGCAATCTGCGCTTTGCGGTTACCTACAATCCGAAAAACGAACCGGCGGACAGAGCCTATGCGAAGGAGAGGGCGCGGCTGATTGCCGAGGAATGGTCTAAGGCGATGAAGCCGGGCGGGGAGATACGCGATTTTGTCGCGGTCGGAGATGTGCAGATAAAAGTAATCGGCGCGGAGTGCGAAATACCGGACAGCGAAATTCCCGTGCGCCAGCTTCTCGAGCAGATTATCGCGAAGACGGGCCTGCCGCCGTTCATGCTCGGCATGAGCTGGAGCACCACCGAGAGAATGTCGTCCCAGCAGGCGGACGCGCTCACGAGCGAGCTCGAGGCATACCGCAGGATACTCACGCCCGTGCTCTCGGAAATCTGCCGCGTATTCCTCGCTTCGGCGGGTTTTTCGGCGGATTCGGAAATCGTCTGGGACGATATCACGCTTCAGGACGAGGTTGAGCCCGCCAGGGCGGCTCTTTACAGGGCGCAGGCAAATAAAATCGAAAAGGAGACAGAATGAGCGTTACACAGCAGGATATTGAAAAGATAAGGGAATATACGCGAAAGGATATTCCCGCGGAAGAAATCTACACCTTCCCGCTGATTCTCTGCGATAACGAAATCGACAGGGACGGCGAGAAATTTTCATCGGATGCCCTCGGAAGACTCGCGGAGCTTTTTCTCGGCAAAACGGGTATATTCGACCACAATATGAGCAGCAAGGATCAGACCGCGAGAATCTATGAAACAGAAATTGTCCGCGACCCCTCGCGCAGGGCGGCGGACGGCGAAATTTATACATATCTTAGCGCGAAGGCATATATGCTCAGAAGCGAGAAGAATAAGGAGCTCATTGACGAAATAGACGCGGGAATCAAGAAGGAGACCAGCGTCTCCTGCAGCGTGGGGAGCGTGAGATGCTCGGTCTGCGGAAAGGATATGAGAAAAGGGGAATGCAGTCATATCAGGGGCAGAACCTATGCGGGTAAAAAGTGCTTCGGAGTTCTCAGCGACCCGCTCGACGCCTACGAATGGTCGTTTGTCGCAGTCCCCGCGCAGAGAAACGCGGGGGTTGTCAAATCATTCCGCCCGCATGAAACCGCCGCAGATGCCGACGAGCTCAGGGAGGAATACAGAGAATCCGTGATTTCGTGCGCGGCGCGCCTTATTCCCTCGGTCAAAAGTGAAGTTATTGCCCAAATCTGCGATTCCCTTCCGCTTAAACTTCTCAAAGAATTCAGAAATTCCCTTAAAGCGGATGCCTCGCGCAGTCTGCCGCTTGCCCCTCAGCTCGCGGGGAAAGCGCAGGGAGAAAAACAGAATTTCAACGAATACAGAATATAGGAGGAAAATATGAATATTTCATTTGAAGGCTATGATAATTCCGCCGTCACCTTTGAGGCGGATGAAAGCGTAGTTCCCGGAGCGCCGGTCATGCTCTCGGAATCCTTTACCGTTCAGACCGCTCAGCCGGGCGAATCCGTAATCGGCGTGGCGCTGACCGTCAGGGGCGGATACGCCGCGGTTCAGACCCGCGGAGTTGCAAAACTCCCCTGCGAAAGCGGGCTTGTGACCGGCTGGGCAAAACTCACCGTTGACGGTTCGGGGGCAATAAGCGGCGTATGCGATGAAGGTCCGGAGAGGCTCGTTATCGGCATTGAGGAAACGCAGAGCGGCAGAATCGCGACCGTTCTGCTCTGATAAGGAGGAAGTATATGGAAAAATTTGACAATATCAGACTTGAGAAGGGGCTCTACGCGCTCGGCGGATTCAATTCCGCCCTCGAGGCGCTCGACCCCGATGAGAATTACCGCGGCTCCGCCCTTGAAGGGCTCGACGCGTATCAGCGCCAGCTCAAAAGATTCGGCATCCGCGTAGGCGGAGCGGACAGCGACACGGTCGAGAAATTCTTCTCCACCGCCGAGAGCGCCGTGCTCTTCCCCGAATTCGTTTCAAGAGCCGTCCGCCGCGGCATGCTGAGCGCGGATATACTGCCCGAAATCACCGCGGCGGTCACGAATATCAATTCCGCCGATTACCGCTCGCTGACCTGCGCGGGAAATGAGGACGATAAGGAGCTGAAAACCGTCGGAGAGGGAGCTTTTATCCCGGAAACATCCATACATACGAAGGATAATCTCGTTTCGCTTATGAAACGCGGCAGGAGTCTCGTCGCCTCATACGAGGCAATCAAATATCAGCGCCTCGATCTATTTGCCGTCACTCTCAGGCAGATAGGCGCATATATTTCACGCACCCTGCTCAGGGACGCTGTCAATGTGCTTATCAACGGCGACGGCAACGACAATCCCGCTGAGGTTATCCACTGCGCGACTCCCGGCACGCTGACCTATTCCGACCTTGTCAATTTCTGGAACAGCTTTGAGCCGTTTTCACTCAATACGCTCATCGCCTCGCCCGATATGATGGCGGCGATTCTCAATATGAGCGAATTCAGGGACGCTCCCGCAGGCCTTAATTTTCACGGCACGGGCGAGGTCATAACCCCGTTCGGAGCGAAGCTTATCAAGAGCAGCGCGGTTCCTCAGGGAAAGATAATCGGCCTTGATAAGAATGCCGCGCTCGAGATGGTGAAGGCGGGCGGAGTCCTCACCGAATACGACAAGC
>CAMUZD010000332.1 GCA_947165115.1 uncultured Clostridia bacterium | reverse complement strand
GCCAGGAACTGAGGCGTTCACTTAACGAAGTTATTTACAATGTCTGGTTCAAGCCCGTCGAGATAGTCTCATATGACGGCGAGGTCGTCACTCTCGCGGCGAGCGAGTTCATCAAGACGACAATTGAAAAGCAGTTTGCGGGCGAGCTTGCTGACGCATTTGCAAGCGTAGTAGGGTTTGTGCCCGAAATCAGGATAGTTTCCCGCGAAAAGGCGGCCGCCGCTCCTGTTCAGGAAGCGCCGAAGCCCGTCGAGCAGCCTCCGGTTTCATCGGATACAAACACCTTTGACACATTCATCGTGGGTTCATCAAACAGATTTGCCTACAACGCCGCAAAGGCTGTCACGAGCGACCCCGGCACGGTCTATAATCCCCTTTATATCTACGGTTCTTCGGGTCTGGGCAAAACCCATCTTCTCAACGCCATCAAAAATGCGATTCTTGAGAAGGACCCGAGCAAAAAAATCATATATACCAGAGGCGAGGATCTTATCAACCTCATAGTCGGCGGTCTGCGCGACAAGAACATGGATGAGGTCCATGCGAAGCTCCGCACCTGCGACGCCCTGCTGGTTGACGATATCCAGTTCATCGCCGGCAAGGAGAGAACGGAAGAGGAATTCTTCCACACTTTCAATGTGCTGACAGACGCAAACAAGCAGGTTGTCCTTACCTCCGATACGCCTCCCAAAAACATCCCCAATCTCGCCGAGAGAATCACTACCCGCATCGAGCAGGGACTTCTCGCAGATATCCAGCCACCCGATTATGAGACAAGGCTTGCGATTATCAGCAGCAAGGCGGAGGCAATAGGCCTCGATCTGCCTCAGGATGTAGCGGAATTCATAGCCGAGAAGGTAAAGACAAATATCCGCCAGCTTGAGGGCACGGTAAAGAAAATACACGCGCTCGTCACTCTAGAGGGCACTTCGATAAATATCGCGATGGCTCAGAATGCAATCAGCGACCTCGCAAGCGAAGGCATGCCCGTAAACGAGCTTGTAAATAAGATTATCTCAGAGACGGCGAGAACATTCGGCCTGCCCGTCAATGACCTTATTTCAAAGAAGAAAGACAGCAAGACTGCGAGAGCAAGGCAGATAGCGATATTCGCCATCAGGGAATGCACCGAACTCACTCAGCAGGAAATCAGCGAATTCTTTGCCGGCAGAGACAGGACGACAATCCACTACGCTCTTGAAAAGATTTCGGCTATGGCCGAGAGGGATCCCGCCCTTCGCAGAAGCGTGGATAATATCATCAAAAACGCCAGGGAGCACTGATTCATGGGATTTTTCAACAAGCTCAACAAGGGACTCAAAAAGACCCGCGACAGCATGTCCGGGGCGATAAATTCGGCGCTTTACGGCAAGAACGAAATCGACGACGAATTCTATGATGACCTTGAAGAGATACTTATAATGGCGGATGTCGGCGTGACCACCGCAGAGGAAATCGTTTCGCGCCTGAGAGACGCCGTATTCAAAAAGAATCTTCACAAAGCCAAGGATGTCCAGGAGGAGATAAAGAACATCGTCTCCGATATCCTTTCTGGCGGTGAAGAGGTTGATATGATTACGATTCCGTCGGTTATTCTCGTAATCGGCGTAAACGGAGTCGGCAAGACTACTTCAATCGGCAAACTCGCGGCAATGTTCAAATCCGAGGGCAAAAAAGTCATCCTCGGCGCAGCGGATACATTCAGGGCCGCCGCAATCGACCAGCTCGAAATCTGGGCGGAGAGAGCCGGCGTTGACATAGTCAAGCATAAGGAAGGCGCGGACCCCGCGGCAGTTGTTTATGACACAATCGAGGCGGGCAAAGCGAGAAACGCGGATATTATCATCTGCGATACCGCGGGCAGACTCCATAACAAGAAAAATCTCATGGAGGAGCTCAGCAAGATTTATCGCATTATGGACAGACAGCTCCCCTATGCGGACAGAGAGATTCTGCTTGTGCTTGATGCTACAACCGGCCAGAACGCAATCCAGCAGGCCAAGGAATTCATGGAGGCTGCCGAAATCACCGGCATAATCCTCACAAAGCTTGACGGCACCGCAAAGGGCGGCGTCGTGCTCGCTATCAAGAATGATCTCAAGGTGCCCGTCAAATTCATCGGAGTCGGAGAAGGCATTGACGATATGAGGCCCTTTATACCCGCTGATTTTGCGGAAAGTCTCTTTGCCGAAAAGGAGAAAGACGAAGACTGAGTATGGATTATATTCTCGCAACCCACAATATGAAAAAACGCGATGAGCTTCACCGCATTCTCTCACCTCTCGGTATCAAGGTTCACCTTGCCGAGGAGCTCGGAATCGAGTTGACGGACGCCGAGGAGACCGGCGAAACCTTCGAGGAAAACGCCTATATAAAGGCCGAGAGCGGCTGCCGCGAGAGCGGTTATCCATGCATCGCTGATGATTCGGGGCTTTCCGTTGATTATCTTGACGGCGCTCCCGGAGTCTATTCCGCAAGGTATTCGGGCGAACACGGCAACGATGAGAAAAATAATGAAAAGCTTCTCAAAGCCCTTGACGGAGTTCCGTTTGAAGATCGCGGCGCGGCGTTCATAAGCGCGGTCTGCTGTGTTTATCCCGACGGCAGAGTCGTGACCGCAAAGGGTGAATGCAGAGGCAGAATCGGCTTTGAACCTGTCGGCGAAGGCGGATTCGGATACGATCCGCTTTTCATGGCGGAAAAATTTGATTATAAACTCAGCACCGCCCAGCTCACCGCAGAGCAGA
>CAMUZD010000331.1 GCA_947165115.1 uncultured Clostridia bacterium | reverse complement strand
GATGGAATTCCTATACAAAGGCAAAAGGGTTCGGCGACGTGGGCATGAATTCATTCAACCACTATGCCTACGGAGCAATCGGCGAATGGATGTATCGCTATATGGCGGGCATCGAGCCCGGCGAGCCCGGATTCAAAACAATAAAGCTTCAGCCGAGACCCGATTTGAGAACCGCGGACGAGCTGCCCGAGGGACAGGAAAATATCAGATTCGCGAAGGCATCATATAAATCGGCAGCAGGTCTTATCAAATCCGAATGGAGCACCGAAAACGGCTTCGTTTATAAATGCACCGTTCCGAACGGCGCAGTTGCCGAACTTACTCTTCCCGCTGTCGGCAAGAAGGTAATCGTAAACGGCAGCACCCTTACAAAGAAAAACTATAAGCTCACCGACGGCAAAATCATAATCAACCTTGCAGGCGGAAAATACGAGTTTATTATTAAATAATCACAAATTTTATCAACAGACGTGTATTTTATTTGACAAATATATATAAATATGATATACTGTTAAAAATGGAGAATTATTCTCCGAAAATGAAAGGGAGTCAGAATATGGGAAAATTTGCGGTTAAAGCAACAAAGGCCGGCTTCAGATTCAATCTTAAAGCGGGCAACGGCGAAATCATTGCCACCAGCGAAACCTACGCATCCGAAAAATCCTGCATTAGAGGCATCGAGAGCGTCCGCACTAACTGCGCAAGCGAAATCGAGGACCAGACCGTAGAAGGATACGCAAAACTCAAGCACCCCAAATATGAACTCTATCAGGATAAGAAAGGCGAATTCAGATTCCGTCTCAAGGCAAGAAACGGCGAAATCATTGCCACCGGCGAAGGCTACAAGGCCAAGAAGAGCTGCCTTAACGGCATAGCGAGCGTCAAGAAAAACGCTCCCGGCGCTTCGGTGGAGAAGGAGAAATAATAACTCTGCTCACTTCGGGGACTTTACCGAGAGGTAAAGTCCCTTTCCATAAGAGGTATATGAAAGGAAAACTGCAATGATTACAAATAAAACAATTGTCCTGACCGGAGCTTCAAGCGGAATAGGTCTCGAGGTGCTCAAACTCATCAGCGCCGAAAAATCAAATATAATTCTCGCGGTCTCCCGCCATGCAGAGGAAAAGCTTGCAGGTTTTGCGGAAAATGTAATTCCGTTTGACTGTGATGTTGCATCCCGCGAGGGAGTAGATTCAATATTCGAGAAAGCAAATGAGGTGTTCGGCGGAAGGCAGATTGATTTATTCTATGCTAATGCCGGCTTCCCGTATTACGAGGAATTTAACTACACAAACTGGGAAAGAATTCTTACAATCTTTGAAACGAACACTATCTCTCCGATTTACACTTACGCTAAATATCTTCATCATCTTGACGGCAGACCCGGTCACCTCGCCTACACCGTTTCGGCAATAGGTCAGATGGCAATGCCGGGCTACGCGCTCTATTCGGCGACCAAATTCGCGCTTCACGGCTTCCAGCAGGCAATACGCCTCGAAAAGCCGAATTCTCTTAAATTAACCTGTCTATATCCGGTGGCGACCGATACAAATTTCTTCAAGGTTGCCGCGCCGATTAAATTTGAAAAGCCTTTTCCCGTTCAGAAGCCCGAAATTGTTGCGAGAAAGATGGTCGCGGGACTTGAAAGAGAAAAGAAATTCGTCTCCCCGTCTCCGCTCTTCGCGCTCTCAAAGGTGCTTATGAGCGTCGCTCCCCCGATCCGCACTGTTTACTGGAAACTTGAAACAGCCAAGCTTGAACGCTTCAAGGAAGAAATCAAGAAGATTAAGGATATAATCAGATGAGTTATGAAATGATGTTTTCACCGATTAAAATCGGAAAACTTGAGATAAAAAACCGTATAGTCATGAACGCCGCAGAATTCAGCCTGGGGCAGATAAACGGTTGCCCGACCGAGCGGCTTATGGATTATTATGAGGAGAGGGCAAAGGGTGAAGTGGGTCTTATTATCCCCGGAATATGCAGGGTTAATGACACCGGCGCCGCCTCGACATTCACTCAGCTCTCGATGAGCAGCGACAGACATATTGAACCGATGCGCGAAATGGCAAGGAGAATTCATTCTCACGGCGCGAAGCTCTGCATTCAGCTGCATCATCCGGGCAGACAGGGCTACGCGAGTTCCATAAACTCCCTGCCGATGATTATTCCGCTTGTTGACAGATTTCCAAAGCTCCCAGGTCTTCTTTTTAAGACAACACCTGTTTTACTCGGCCTCGAACAGAAAAAGATCTGCTTCTCGCTTCAGGCGCCTTCAGACTGCGAGCTCTCGGCTCACGGCGCGACAAGAATTCACGCCATGACCGTAAAAGAGATTCACAAGCTCAGGGATGATTTCATCAATGCCGCCGTCAGATGCAAGAAGGCGGATGTTGACGCCGTTGAGCTTCATTCCACCCACGGCTACATTCTTCATCAGTTTTTGAGCCCGAATACAAATAAAAGGACCGATGAATACGGCGGAAGTTTTGAAAACCGCCTGAGATTCATAAGTGAAATCATACGCGGAATCAAGGAAAAATGCGGGGAGGATTATCCTCTGATAGTTCGCCTGACGGCTGACGAAATGTATGACAGAATAGGTAAGCCCGGCAAGGGATATACTCTTGAAGAGGGCGTTAAAATCGCGAAAGAACTTGAAAAACTCGGCGTTGACGCGATTGACGTTTCAAGCGCCTGCTATGATACATATAACTATTGGCTCGAGCCCACTTCCTTTGAGCCGG
>CAMUZD010000330.1 GCA_947165115.1 uncultured Clostridia bacterium | reverse complement strand
AGACAACCATCAGCACCACGCCTGCGGCAATGAAAATATATGTGCCGATGCCGCCGGTTTCGGGCAGCAGGCTCGACGATGAATTCGGAATTTTGAGTGTCTGAGGCGGAGTATCGGTCAGATTCTGGACTACCGTGACCGTAAACATATCGCTTGATTTATGGTAACCGGAGGGAGCCTTGATCTCCTGAAGATAATAGATACCGCATGGCAGCGCAGGCGATGACGCGCTTCCGTCTTCGCCGCTCCTGAGCACAAGCTCTTCGCCGCTCACGCTCACGGGAATAGCCGTATAATTCACGCCTTCGCGAGTAAGAGTAACCGTTTCGGTATCATCTGCGTTCGCGGGGCGGTAAACCTTGAATTCTGCCCCTTTGAGCAGAGCGGATTCATCGCCGTCTCTGTGCTTTATAATCGAAAACGTGCCTGAAACGTTATCGGGAATCACAAGATCCGGAATTGTGTCATCGGGCTCCGCCGGTGTATTCTTGGGATAAACCGAAACGATATCGGTAAATCCTCCGTCCGAGCCCTGCGTGGGCATCGGAACAGTGATATAGAAAGGCGCGGCAGGCTCCTTGACCTTCTCCGGATTTGCCTGCTCGCAGACAAGATAGCGGCCGTCTTCAAGCTCGAGAGCGCCGTAGCCGGTATCATCGGTAACAATGCTGCCGACTTTGTTTGCGGCGGTTGAATACGCTGCAATCTCCTCTTCGGGCGGCTCATCGTTCACTGCGCCGTCGGCGCGGTAAATATCAAAAGTAATATCCGGAATCGGAGTGCCGTCTTCATTGGAAGTCTTGAAAATTCTCAAGCCTTTATCAATGGAGCCGCTGAATGTGAATGTCTGCTTTGCTCCTATTCTCACGGGGCCGTCGGTAACGCCGACCAGCGTCTGGGAAGCCTCTTTGCCGCCTTCGGGCTCATAGAGATAGACACCCTTCGCGACATTCTGGATGCCCTTTGTTTCGACCGTGACCGTGTCGCCTTCTTTAGCAGTTACGGTCAGAGGATATCTCTTCCTTGTATCGGCGCTGAAGGTAAAGGAATCTGTTGTGATGAAGTTACCCTGCCCGTCATCGTGTCCGCTTCTGACCTTGATTTCAATATCGTCATCTGCTTCGACATTGCCGTTGAGATTGACATAAATGCCAACATCATAGGTATCCTGACTGCCCGGTCTGAGCTCGGCGCGGGCGACTTCGACATCGGTGATAATCAACTGCTCTTCGTCGGCATCCTTGCCGGGAAGATTGAAGAGGAAATAAACCAGATTATTAACTTTATAGGAGGAAGCATCGCTGAAGGTCAGGCGTTTTGTCGCCGTGCTCCACCAGTCCCAGAGCTCGTTATTGTAATTATGAATCGGCGTCATGATGCCGGGGACCTTCGACATATCAAGCGAACCGCCGTAAAATACACACTGATCGATTTTTTCCTTGCTCATATTCGAATATGCCCAGATCGCCATCTGAACCGCGCAGATAATATCGCTTCTGTTGAGAGAATCAACAAAATCATCGTCCAGGCCGAGGCCTTTGAGGTTGGTTTTCATTTCGTCAACAGAGACGAAGGGATACGCGTTTTCGACTATCGAGCGGATATGCTTTGCGGCGCTCGTGCTGTAATGCGAGCCGTCCTCAAGATTGACAAGCTTATAGTGCGTTTCGTCAACGGGATTGACCTCAAGGTCGCAGCAATATGTGAGATTGTAATTGTTCGTTCCGTATTCATAGGGGCCGTCGGGCACCCAGTTGGTCGTATCAAGCTCCGCGGTATTTGTAACAATTATCGTCGCGGGCATATCGAGTCCCGGCGAAAAATGAGTGCACATTTCATAGACAAGATTTTTAGGGAAAATAACTTCGTAGCAGTATTCATCAAATCTCTGCTTGATGGTAGCCTGCTTATTGAAATTATAAACAGTCGGAAGATTATCATCGAGTTTCGCAACAAGATCGGCGGGAATCTGCGCTTTTTCGCTTGCGCTCAGCGCTTCATAAGCCTGCTTCGCGGCAAGGCGCGCGGCAAACATTTCGGCTACATAAGTTTCATAGCCGTTTCTCGCCTGAGTATGCTCCGCAACGATATCGGGATCGGAAGCATCCCAGTTTTTTGAAACGGTGTAGGTTGCTCTTTTATTCTGCATCTGCTGAAGCGTGTCAATCGCCTCAAGCTGAGCTGTGACATCGGCAACCGCATCGCCGTCCGCCGTAAACGCAACGGGCAGCACTATGCTCACGAGCAGCACGGCTGCCGCGCATATTGCCGATATTCTGAAAATCATTCTTCTCATCCGTTAAATACCTCTTTATATAAAACCCTTTTGTTTTCGCTTGAATCAGCCTCAATATAATATAGAAAATAGAATTTTTCAACCGCTAATTAAAACATATCGAAATAACCGATACCGAACCTCGCCACGATAACGATAATACTGATCACCAGAACCGCAATCGCCGCCCGTCTTGCGAGCTTCGCCGCTTCGCTGTCCTTTCCCTTGGTGAGCTTCAGGATAATCAGCGGACCGACCAGCGGAAAAAATATCGAAATCAGTATTGAAACGATAATCGCGGCCTGCGGCGGTATCTCGGTATCATCCGAAAACACGGTTTGCTGAGCGGACAAAGTCCTTTCCGTTCCGTGATAATGCTCGCCGCCGTTTGTGTATTTTTCAAGCGCGGGATCGCAGTATTCCCCTGTCTTCCTGCCCTCTTCGAAATCGTTATGATACCCGCCGTTCCATTCTCTTTCGGCGCGGGGATCGCA
>CAMUZD010000329.1 GCA_947165115.1 uncultured Clostridia bacterium | reverse complement strand
GACAAAGAGAGATTTACGATTGAGCTTGTCATCGCACTCGGAAAGCCGGATGAAAACATCATTCTGACCGAAGTGGGCGAAGACGGTTTAACCGCTTATTACAGAGACGAAGACGGCAATCATTATGTGCCGAAAAGAAAGCTTGAAGATATTATACTATAAAAAACTGCCGCACTCAGACGAGTGCGGCAAATTTTTGATTTACGCAAATATCAATGCGATTTTTGCAAACAGACGGATGAAGATCATAACGAAAGCGTTCTTCTCTTCAATATTCATGATGGGATTTGCGGATTTGACCGATGCGTTTATCTTCGCACTGACCTGCTGTGTTTTGCCGAGGAATTCAAACTGATAATAATTCACGTATTCTTCAACAACAAATTTGCTGCTTGTGAAAATAGCATCTGCGGAGCTGACGCCTGCCGCGTCGGTAGCCTTTGCTTTTGCTTCGGCCTCGGTAAGATAATCGCTTGCGCCCTTGGGAATCAGAAGTTTCTTTGATTCATAGCTGTAGTTTCTGATAAGGCCGGCGGGATCAACGGTAATCTTATAAGATACGCCGTTGTATCTGAAAGAAAGGTTATACTGCTTTGCGGTAACGCTGATAATGCTGCCGACTTTAACGTAATCGATAGTTTCTTCGGAGCAGCTGTAATTGCTGAATTTATCGGGGGTTGTGCCGAGATAATCAGCAGCCGCCTGTTTTGCATCATCTGCTGTAATCAGAGTTCCGTCAATACCGATAGCCGATGCCGGAATGCAGAATGCGAGCGAAAGAACAGTGATAATTGCGAGTAATACGGATAATGTTTTTTTCATAATCATTTCTCCTTTTCTTGTTTGATTATATCGTAACCGGGAGCATAGCACATAAGAACGTTGCCTTTTTCCGCGGGTCCGTATTTTTCAATATTGAATTTCTTATTTGCGCACGCGTCTTTGAGACGGACTGATGCGCTGTCCGCAACGGTTTCAACCTTGGCTTCGCCAGAGAGCAGGTCAAACGCCGAATAGACGGCGGCTCTGGTGAGAGTCGAAGCGAGAGTATAAGTATAGAGCGCGAATTTGCCCGTGCCTTCAGTATCGCCGTTAATTTTAGCGGATACGATCTCGAAATATGTTTCGGTATCCGTCATATCCTCGGGAAGAGTGATATCATAGTATTCTCCGATGCCGTTATAAGGAGTCGGGAACGAGGGCGAAACATAAATCAGAGAACGCTTTGCCGCTTCTTCAACGAGCACGGACTGAACAACGCTGTCGGTCGAGAACAGGGCGATATTCTCGCCTTTTATCTGCTTTGAATCAAAGAGCTTTACGATTCTGTCCCTGATTGCATATTTCGCTTTCTCCACTCCGCCTGCGAAATTCGGATCCTGGAAATTCTCAAAGACGAATTCCACTCTCTTATTATAGCATTCATCGGCAATGGATTTCTTGAGCTGAGAATAAAGCGGATTGGAGGCAACATGGCGGTCATAGGAGAAGAGGATAAAATACTCGGCTCCGAGATCCTTGGCCGTATCTACAATATCCTTGGAATACTTCATCCAGTCGGCGCAGAGAACGAGGTTTGCAGAGGAATAGATATCGCTCAGGCTCTGCTCCGGCTCAACTGCGACGGTATAGAGCGAATCGTTGATTTCCTTCGCGCGCTGAATGGCGGAATTTGTGAACTGGGTAGCTCTTGCATAAACGATTGCGCCAACGGTTTCATCGGCGGCAAGCTCCTTGGAGAGCGTAATAATCTCTGCATCGCCTGCGACAAGCACGCGGCTGTCGGCATACTCTTTCACAATGACATTATCGGGATACTGAGCCTCGAGCGCTTTGGCGGCTCTGTAATCTTCGGGATACTGAGATTCTGGCGCGACGAGAATCGCAACCTTCTTATCGGGAAGCTTCAGCTCCTTTGAAAACTTCTCGGCCTTTTTCTTTTTGCCGCAGGAAGCGAGCGAGAAAACGAGAATTACCGCGAGCAATGCGGAAAAGATTCTTTTTAACATCTGATACTCCCCCGTCAATTTAATATTTGAGCGCTTCATTGCATTCTCTGAGAACATCCTCCGATACTTTCAGGACTTTTCTGTCATAGGAATAGATACCGTTGACCTCGAATTCAACATCGCTGACCTGAGTATAGACGGTAGCCGAAAGTCCTTTTTGAACAAGAGGAATAATCTGATTGAAATGAAGCTTTCTGTAAGCCTGCGAGAGATTTTCGCTGTTTTTATACTGAATATAACCGAACGAGCGCTTATAATTCCAGACATGGCCTTCTATATTCCAGCTGTAGCCGCCGTATTCGCTCAGCACAAACGGCCTGCCCGCCTGCCTTCTCGCGGTCGGCATATGAACCGGAGTGATATACTTATGAACACTCTTGAAATCGGGACCGTGCTGATCGTGCCAGCCGCTGGCGTGGTCCACGAGGCGGCTCGGATCATATTCCTTGGTCCATTCGCCGATTCTCTTTGCATCAAACTGACCCCAGCCTTCATTGAAGGGAACCCAGGTGCAGATTGAAACGCAGTTGTAAAGATTATCAATAAGACCTTTGTATTCCTCTTCGAATTCCTCGCGCCATTCGGGGAGGTCTCTGTTGAATACTTTATATTGATTGTCTTTAACATGGACATTGATATTCGGGAACGCGCCTGCGTAAATGAGATTGAGCGGTTTGCCGCCGCTTATCATATCCTGCCAGACTATCATTCCGAGTCTGTCGCAGTGATAATACCATCTGAGGGGCTCTTCCTTGATATGCTTTC
>CAMUZD010000328.1 GCA_947165115.1 uncultured Clostridia bacterium | reverse complement strand
AGGGAGCGACTTCGTTATGCTCGGTTTTTGCAGGAACACCGACTTTCCATAATTCATCATCAAGATCGGCCATAAAAGCAGCTACTCTCGGCCTTATTGATCCGAAATAATGGTCGTCCATTTCCTGCCCCTTCGGCGGTTTTGTGCCGAAAAGAGTCCTGTTTGTGAATATAAGGTCCTTTCTCTTATCATAATCGGCTTTATCAATAAGGAAATATTCCTGCTCGGAACCGACGTTTGTTTTTACGCCGTTCGATTCATTACCGAACAGCTTCATTATTCTTCTGGCCTGCCTGTTTATTGCCTGCATGGAACGGAGCAGGGGAGTTTTCTGATCGAGGGCCTCTCCTGAATAAGACATAAAGGCAGTGGGAATGCAGAGAACCCCTTCTTTGATAAATGCGGGAGAAGTAGGATCCCATGCAGTATATCCTCTTGCTTCAAATGTAGCGCGAAGACCGCCGGAAGGGAACGAAGAAGCATCCGGCTCACCCTTGAAAAGCTCTTTGCCGGTAAAATTCATTATAACTTTTTCATTTTCGCCGACTGAAATAAAGCTGTCGTGCTTTTCGGCAGTAACACCGGTCATAGGCTGGAACCAGTGGGTGAAATGCGTGGCTCCTTTTTCAATAGCCCAGTCTTTCATTGCGTCTGCTACCACATCGGCTGTTTCCAGATCAAGACGATGCCCTTCATCAATCGCTTCCCTTACTTTGAGATAAACGCTTTCGGGAAGCATCTCTTTCATTGCTTTATCGCCGAATACATTGCATCCGAAATTTTCAGGTAAATTCTTCATAATATACTCCGTTATTCTTAATTGATAGAAATTTTAAATATATCAGGAATAAGGTATTCAAAGACCGAATCAGAAATGGAGATACTTGTAATCTTTGCATCTTTTTTCTTTTCGGCTATGACCGGAACCAGATTCATCCTGCGGTCATAGGTCATGAATTGTGCATAGTCTGTCATATTATATATAGTAGGCTGACCTTTAAACAAAAGAAATGAGGTTAAAAACTCGGTATAAGCATCATAAAAATCATCGTGGAGCTGCCCTTTTATAAACCATGTTCTGTCGGGATAAAGACAGGTCGATGCGTCTATCTTTCTGTCGGGAGAAATATAATTTTTGTTCGGGTATCTTTTTTGCTTATAACCTTCTTTGAATTGCTCTCCGGCCGGAGCGCATGTTGCGCCAATCGACATATATTGAGTATCAATCAGCATATCTGTCTGCCCCTGAGGATCGTCGGAAATCGGGATTGTTGAAACGTCATATCCGCAGATTATAGTAAATGACATTCCTTTTGCTTTGCATTCCGCCAGTATCTGCGGCAGCCTTTGCTGAATATTGTAATGATAATAGTCAATTTTCTTGATGAGTCCTGCATATTCCTTGCTGTTGCCGAACATATTATTTTTGCCGGATTCATAGTATTCATCGGGGCAGAAGGACCAGATTGCGGGCATTGTTCCGAAAACTTTCAGCAGCTCGGTATCGAGAATGTATCTGAATTCTTCATCAAGCATATCCTGCAGAATTCTTGTAACGTAGGGCAAAACGCCTGAATCGTTTAGAAGCGAAATCATTGATCCGATAATTGCTCTTGAAGGCGAAAAACCGAGAATTCCCTTGAAATAAAGCTCAAGATCGTCAGCTTTGCCTCTGATATTCAGGTCGGAGTTGAATAATTCTCCGATAAGAGAGAGGCCTTGATAAGCGGGGGAGAGAAACAGGACTTTTGTTACATCCTTATTCTTATATTTAGCTAGATAAGATAAAACAACCGTATTTCCCTGGCTGTGACAGACAAGAGATACCTTATTATGATTTGTAAGCTTCTTTACATATTGAATATAATCATTTAATCCTTCGGCGTTTTCAACCGGATCGAGCCTGAAATCATAATAATATGAATACTGCGCTTTGTCATTGAAATCATCAGCCTGAGTATCGTATGAATAATCGGTGATTTTATGCCTGTCTTCCGTTGGAAGGTCTCTGTGTTCAATGCTCACATTGTAAAGCGAATTTCCGTTCTTATCGCAGGCGAGCCTTCCCATTAAATTGTCAAGAACTTTTATAAATTCATCAGCACTTCGCTTGTGATTTTTAGTTACCGTTAGATTGACAAGCAGATCGCATATTGCGGGAACGCTTTTGATAATTGACGGAGCGTTGGGCGGAAAGACCTGCGTAGTATCACCGTTTTCCGAATATTCATATAAACTGTATGAACCAAACCCATGAACATAAACAACCGGATTAATACCGCAATTGCATCCGGTATCGGCAAAAGCGGGAACGGTTAATGATAATGTAATTATCAATATTAACAGAACCGAAATAATCTTTTTCATATTATTCCTCACTCGATGAGTATTTTTCGGTTTCGCTGACTGCAAGGGAGTCGCAGATTTCATTTTCCGGATGTCCGGCATGACCTTTTACCCAGATAAAACTGTATTTGTGAGGCTCAAGAGCTTTCAGAAGCTCCTGCCATAATTCAACATTCAGAACCGGTTTCTTATCCGCTTTTTTCCACCCGTTTTTTAACCAGTTCCATATCCAGCCTTCAAGAAACGCTTTGCTTACATAGGAAGAATCGGTGGTTATCGATATTTCGCAAGGTTCTTTCAAAGCCTGAACAGCTCTGATGACAGCGGTAAGTTCCATGCGGTTATTGGTGGTTTCTTTTTCTCCGCCGCTCATCTGTTTTTCAATTCCGTTATATCTGAGAACAGCTCCCCATCCCCCCGGGCCGGGATTGCCCG
>CAMUZD010000327.1 GCA_947165115.1 uncultured Clostridia bacterium | reverse complement strand
ATATAGATACTACGGTATCCGGGATGATTACCGAAGTGCACTCGCAGATTATAAACGCGCCGTCAATGGAGGTAACCGGATAGCCGCCTATTTCCGAAGGAATCACAATTGTGTCGCTGTCGGTTTGTTCAAAGCCGTCTATACAGGCCTCTTTGACTCCGTTCAAAATATAGACTGAATAGTGGAAGCCGTTTTCTGTTCCTTCTGCATATTTAGTGCCGGCGCAACTCGCTTCCAGGCAGAATGTCTTTGAGCAGGTTGAGCAGGTTCGCTGAAGGACTCCTTCTGCCGCGGCAGTCGGCGAAATAAGAATCCTGTCTTCGCCGGTGTGAGCGTGTGTCACCTTTATCTTACAATCGGCGTCTGAAATGGAACTGTAAATACGGAACCTGTAAGTTTTTCCCTCGGTAAGCCGGTAATGCGAACCGTTCAGCTTATCCCAGTTTGAGTTGACATATTCACCTTTTTCGTTATAGACGGAGTAGCCGTAGCTGGAAAAACTGTCGTCAAGCTTATAATAGTCCGTGCGACCGGGTGTGAACAGAAGCTCGATTTCGTCGTCTTTCGGAATCTGAACCGTTATCGGAACATCCTCGGTAACGGTGAATATGTATTCTAAAGAGCATAAATCGCACTTGCCGTCGCCGGTTTCGTCAATGTGAGCGTGAGTGATAACCGCGGTCATTTCCGAATCGCTTGAACCGTCGTTTCTGAATAATAGCAGATAGCTGACGCCGTTTTCAAAGCTGTAGTAATTCAAATTGTCGGAGGAATAATAATTGCCGTTTGTATCACGAACAGAATTAAGGCTGGAAGCGGTGTTTCGTATTTTATAATCACCTGTTCTCCGGCAGTTGAAAACTAGAGTGATGCTGTCGTTTGCCGGGATGGTTGTATTGAATTCCTGACCCTCAAATATCTCATGGAGGAATGATTCTCCGCAGATATCGCATTTATAGTCGCCGTCTGTGTCAATATGATCGTGAGTGAGCTTTATTGTGCCTGTGCCGGTTTTATCGCTGTATGTCCTGTATCTTACGGTATAGGTTTTGCCGGCCTCCAGATTGTATAAATCACTTGTCATAGGATAAATATTATATCCGCTTTCAACATCATAGACACTGTCACGGCTGAGATAAGATGTATTTCCGCTGATTCTGTATTTTCCGGTCCTCTGAGGTTTCAGAACGACAGTCCTGATATCATAACCAGGCACCGAAAGATTAACGGTCTGCTCATCGGTGAGGATGTATTTATATTCCGCCGAGCATCTGTCACATTTTCCGTCATCATTTGTGTCGTAGTGATCATGCCTGATTGCAAAGCGGGCTGTTGCTGAATCGGAGTAAGGCCTGAATATGAATCTGTATGTTTCGCCCTGAGTCAGCTGATAAGTTCCGCCGTTTGTATACAGATAAGAGCCGTTCGAATCCAGAGCCTGTAAATCATAGCTGCCGTAGTCATTCAGCAAAACATATTTGCCGGTTTCCTCGCAGGTAAAATAACCGGTGAAGGTTTCGCCCAGGGACAGGATTTGTTCATATCCTTCGCCTTCTATCATTTTGCATCCGATCACTAAGCCGCAGGAATCGCATTTATAGTCAGCGTCATTGTCGATATGCTTATGAGTCCTGTCAGCGTATTCCAGATTGCTGACATATACATGATAGGTTTGGCCGCCGATCAATTCATAATAATAACCGGACGAGTAGTTGTATTCACCGGTAAGGCCGTTCTCCTGCGAATCAAAAGGTCCGTAGTAACCGTAGGAGCAGTTGAAATTATAGTTGCCGGTATCCTCAGGGGTGAAATAATAAGCATAAGTCTCTCCTGCGTGAAGAATCAGACCTGAATTTTTTCCTTCAACCAGGTCGAATCCGACAGTCTTTTCGCATTTATCGCATACGCGGTTTTTATCCGCATCAACATGAGCGTGGGCGACCTTTGCGGAGCATTCGTAGCTGTCGTTTCCGTTATCATAATCAATGCCGTTGACGGTGATGGTATAACGCACTCCTGCAATCAGTTCATAATTGCCGTAGCTGCCTCTGTAAATATAATTGTTTTCTGAATCTCTGAGGCCGCTGGTCCAGGCGTTAGGTCCGCCCGCGACCATATTATATTCGCCGGATGTCTGAGGGGTAAAATCAACGCAAGCGCGTTCACCGGGCAGGACGGTGAATGTAATGGTTTCGTCGATCCCTATTATATATCTGAATCTTACACCGCAGATATCGCATTTAAGGTCGCCGTCGGTATCGTCATGAACATGCTTTATCAGCACGCTGGCGGTAGTAATCTCATTGGAATAACACTGGCCGATTATCCTGTATGTTTCTCCCTCGGTAAATGTGTAATAACCTTCGCTGTCGGTATAAATATAATTGCCTTCTTCATCCATATAGCTTGTAGTGCAGTAACCGTAGAACGAAATCTCATATTTCCCGCTTCTTGTGCATCTGAAGCGGAATTCCGCAGTCTCGTCCGGCGCTACCAGAAACTCGGTTGAGTCATTTTCGGTCACATAGTAGCAGATTCTTTCTGAGCAGTTATCGCATAAGCCGTCAAAGTCTGTGTCCGTGTGATCTGTTACAGGAATCGCAACTGTTATCTCCGCTTCGCAGTATTCGCAGACGGTTTTTGCTTCGCCTTCGGCCGAGCAGGTCGGCTGAAGAGTAATATCCTCATCTGTATATGCTACGGGAGAATGAAGGGTATCAAGCGCGACTGTTATTTCGTCGGTATAATCACCGACACAGTAGAATCCCATTGTGTAGGTCTTTTCCGATGAGAGCACAC
>CAMUZD010000326.1 GCA_947165115.1 uncultured Clostridia bacterium | reverse complement strand
TGCCTTCAAACGCCGCCCAGAGATTTTTGTTATCGAAGAAATACCTGACTAATCTGCGGCAGATTTCTTCGGGCATAAAGTGCTCAAATACCGTCTCGCCGCCTATGGTAATCATGGTCCCGTTGCCGGAGAGCACGCCGTCAAATTCAAGCTGCTCAAAGATTACGGGCGGTATGTTGCCGAGGGAACGGCCGGTATTGATGAATACCTTGTGCCCGAGCCGCCGCGCTTCATTCACGGCATCGATATTCCTCTGAGGAATGATATGATCCCTGACGGTCAGGGTGTTGTCGATATCCGTGAAAACGGCGTAAGGAACCATTTATGCCTCAACCTTATGGAAACTCTTTTTGCCTTTTTTGACTACTATCGGATTTGCCGCGAGCGCCTCTTTGGTGTATGAAGTGTAGGTATCGGTAACTTTGACGTCGTCAACCGATACGCCGTTCTGCTCACAGAGCTTTCTGCCTTCGCTTCTGGATTTGGCGATTCCGGTCCTGACGAGGATTGAGAGAATGTCAATCTTACCGTCGGTGAAATCTTCGTCAGAAAGCTTGGTGCAGGGCATATTCTCATCGCTGCCACCGCCGCCGAAGAGCGCCTTGGCGGCCGCCTGAGCTTTATTTGCCTCATCCTCGCCGTGAACGAGCTTTGTGAGCTCAAATGCGAGAATTTCCTTTGCAGTGTTGAGCTGACTGCCCTCCCACTGAGCCATTTCGTCAATCTGCTCGAGGGGAAGGAAGGTGAGCATACGGATGCACTTTATGACATCGTCATCGCCGACGTTGCGCCAATACTGATAGAAATCATAGGGCGAGGTCTTTTCGGGATCGAGCCATACGGCGTTGCCCGCGGTCTTGCCCATCTTTTTGCCCTGAGAATCGGTGAGAAGGGTGATTGTCATCGCGTGAGCGTCTTTGCCGAGCTTCTTTCTGATAAGCTCGGTGCCGCCGAGCATATTGCTCCACTGATCATCGCCGCCGAACTGCATATTGCAGCCGTATTCGCGGAAGAGATAGTAGAAATCATAGCTCTGCATAATCATATAGTTGAACTCGAGGAAAGAGAGACCCTTTTCCATTCTCTGCTTATAGCACTCGGCGCGGAGCATATTATTGACGGAGAAGCAGGGGCCGACATCTCTGAGCATATCGATATAATTGAGATTGAGAAGCCAGTCGGCATTATTGACCATCTCGGCTTTGCCTTCGCCGAATTCAATGAATTTTTCCATCTGCTTCTTGAAGCACTCGGCGTTGTGGTCTATATCCTCTTTGGTGAGCATTTTTCTCATATCGGTCCTGCCGGAGGGGTCGCCTATCATGGTAGTTCCTCCGCCGATAAGGGCGACTGGTTTGTTGCCCGCCATCTGAAGGCGTTTCATAAGGGTGAGCGCCATGAAGTGGCCGGCGGTAAGAGAATCGGCAGTGCAGTCAAAGCCGATATAGAATTTCGCCTGACCGCTGTTTAGCATTTTTCTGATTTCATCCTCATTTGTAACCTGAGCGATGAGGCCTCTCGCCTTTAATTCTTCGTAAATCTGCATAATGAATCTCGTCTTTCTGTTTGAACTGTTTATTTAACTATATTATTGTAATATGAGGTAATGATTTTGTCAAGTTAAATGTCGGCTCAATTTTGAGTTTACAAAGCGCGGCGGCGGTGATATAATGATTGCAGTTCAAGTCAAAGGAGAATAAAAATGAATTCATTTCTTGTTCCTGTTTTCAAAAAAATTTTTCTGCTGATTTTCTCGGCTTATCTTTCAATCACGGGCACGGCGCTCATAACCCCCTCGACCGAGACGCCGATATCCCCTTCGGGCGACGCAAAGCTTGTATTCGCCGCGATTGCGGACCCGCAGGTGAGCAACTATATGCCCGACAGATACAATTATTTTCAGGCCGCGGCGAAAGATCTGCAGAATGCCGAAGGGCTTGACGCGCTGATAAACGCCGGCGATGTTGCCGAAAATGGTCTGGCGATGGAATATTCGCTTGTAATCGACGGCCTTTCGGGCCTGAAAGTCCGCCATATTGCCTGCGAGGGAAATCACGATATACGTCTGAGAGTCTATGAACAGAGCCTCGCGAGATTCAGCGAATTTGTCAACACTCTCAACGGCGACAGCGACTATAACTGCTTCCATTACAGCGAGGAGATAAACGGATATAAATTCATCGTGCTCGGCTCGGACAGGACGGAATTTGAGGAGAATTATCTCAGCCCGGAGCAGCTTGAGTGGCTTGATAAGGAGCTCGCTTCCGTTGAGGAGGGTCAGCCGAGATTCGTGCTCGTTCACCAACCGCTCAAGAATACAAACGGCCTGCCGAAGGTATGGAACAGCCCGATTGACTCCGCCGGCTCGATAGGCGCGCAGAGCGATGAGCTCAAGTCAATTCTCGACAAATACAGCAACGTTTTCCTGCTTACCGGCCACGAGCACACGGGCTTCGGCGAATACACCTATGAGAAGGTCGGCGAGAATATCCACTCGGTGAATATCCCCTCGCTCTGCGTCAAGAACGCCGACGGCGAAAACAACGACCACGGCCTCGCTTTCATAGTTGAAGTCTATGACGGCAATGTGCTCTTCCGCGCGCGTGATCTCTGCAAGGGTGAATGGCTGCCCGAATTTGATCTGGATATTGAATTGGTGTAAAAATGAAGGCGAAAGCAATAACTCTGTCTTGACATTTTTGTTTCCATGCGATATATTATTATCAGCAGAAGCACCTGCGCTATAATGGGCGGTAATTGGCACCGTCACTTCACTGGCAATGGTGCTTCTCGCTTTTTGTTCTCTTG
>CAMUZD010000325.1 GCA_947165115.1 uncultured Clostridia bacterium | reverse complement strand
CTACTGCAATGCAGAGACAGAACCGATGATTACAAAGATTTCGGTTGACAATAATGACGGAGCGATTACAATTGAATCCGAGAACGCGCTGATAGTCCGCTGGATTTCAGAAGGCAAACTTATTGCAACGCAGAAAGCAGACGAAGCAACAATTTCACTTGCCGATTATAAGGATTCACTCGGAAACTATATCAGAGCCGAGGTCTTCGGCGAGGGCGGCATTCTCTACACTCAGGCATTTCTTATCAATGCAGAGCAAAATGCCGGCAAATCGAATCCGGTTGACGGCGGATTTATGGATTTCGGAATTCTAGACTGCCTCTTTGGAATCTTCCAAAACTGGAAAGAGATTCTCGGAAGAATGATTAAAATATGAAAGACGAAAGCCTACTTATTCCGAGATACAGATTCCGGAGTATTCTTGATGTCACACCCGAGGATATAATCAAAATGGGAGCCAAAGGCGTCGGAGTGGATATAGATAATGTCATCACTCCCGACGGAACATTCAGATACATAGACGGAATAAAAGAATGGATTGAAAAGATACAGAAATCCGGAATACCTCTGATGATTATTTCAAACGGCAATTATTTCAGAGTAAAAGCTGTTTCAAAACATCTCGGCAATGTGCCGTTTATACACCTATCGAGAAAACCTTCGCCGGTAAGTCTTATAAAAGCGGCTAAGCGGATGAATATTCAGATAAGCGAGCTTGCTATGCTCGGCGACCAGCTTTTTTCGGATATAAAAGCCGCCAACCGGTGCGGAGCAATTCCTGTGAGGATAGACCCGCTCGAAGGAAAAAGCTTATACCCTCATTATTACAAATGGAAGGCAAAAAGAGAAGCGCCTTACATAGAGAAATTTGAAGCCGAGCACGGCTACGGAATATATTGAAGGAGGATATCATGAAAAAAAGAACGAAAAGGATTATTGCTGTGGCACTTACTTTAGCATTAATTGCGCCGATGAGCGCATTCGCGGCAGATACCGCAAAAAAGGATTATACGATAGTCAATCCCTATGAGGAAGTCATCTGGAAAGGTTATAACGCCTGGGGCGCCTATAAGGGCAATTTGCATACGCATTCTTATGTCAGCGATGCGGAAGTAGATTACCGCGATATGATTATCGAATACTATAATCAGGGCTTTGATTTTCTTGCCATGACCGACCACGGCGTTACCGGCAAGCCCTGGAACGAGCAGACAACCGAGATCCCTCTCTATCTTTATCAGAGAATTATCGGAAACACAGTTCATAATCTTACCGATGAAGAATTCGCAGCGATTCAGGACGGCTCATATCCCGTAAACGGTCAGGCCAGAGGCAGAGGTATGACCTGCGTTACCGGCGGAAACGAGCTAAACGCTCTCACGATAACAAAAGACCATGTTAACGCCATCTTCCTTCCCGAGCACGCCGGCGATAATTATCTCGGCTATGAAAACGACTATGAGGGAGCTGTCAGACTCGCTCAGCACTACGGAGCACCCTGTTTCATAAACCATCCCGGCGACTGGCTCAACAGCAACTCGGACAGAGCAAACTGCTCCGATCCCGAAAAGATTGCATATATATCCGATATCCTGCTTCGCTATGATAACTGCCTCGGCATTGAGGTATTCAACGAGCACAACGGCACTACGGGCTACGACAGAGACACCTGGGACAATTTGCTGATGGCTTGTCTTCCCTACGGCAAGAGAGTTATCGGATTCTCAAACGGAGACACCCACTTCCTTCGCGATGTGGATTCATCATATTCTGTATTCATGATGGAAGAAAACACCGAGGAGAATGTCGGAAAGACAATGGAATCAGGAGCGTTCTTTGCAGTAACGAGAGTTATCAGAAAAGATACCGAGAAATTCGGACCCGAAGAGGATATGGATGTTAGAGATACCGATTTACCGTATCCGATGTTCAGCAATATTCAGATTGAAGGCCATAAAATTACAGTTGAATTCAGCGACGCCGACGATATCAGATGGGTCGCAAACGGCAATGTAATCGCAAAATCAGCAATCGACGAAACCGTCGCGCCTGCTAGTTACACAATCGATCTTGATGAAATTGAGGGCAGCGAAGATTTCCTTTATGTCCGTTGCCAGATTATGGGTAAAGGCGGCATCACTCTTACTCAGGCATTCGTTCTCGATGACGGAGCAGAGAAACCCGTTTATGAGAGAGATAATTCCACTGCCGCTGTTGCAGCGCGCCTGCTCCGCCAGTTCTTCAGGCTGAGAATATTCGTTCTCATCAAAAAGCTCTGGTCGCTGATAGCCGGCTGATAAAAACTCAACATTAAAAAAATCCGGGCAGCGGAATAAGCTGTCCGGATTAATTTTATTCAATTATTCTTTTGTCATAAGCTCACAGACGAGTTTGCTGTGTTCAACGGGGTTATCAACCGATCTTCCTGCAATAAGGCATGCTTCGCTGTAAAGCAGCTTTGAATAAGAAGCAAGCAGTTCTTTATCGGTTTCAAACAAAGATTTGAGTTTTTCTGCAATCGGATGCTCCGAATTGATTTCGAGAACTATCTTTGCCTTGACCTTGTTCTCATTATTGCCCGGCATGGCGTTGAGAGTCTTTTCCATATCGAGCGAAATCTGACCTTCCGTTGCAAGTGAAACGGGATGCTCGGCAAGCTTATTTGTGAATCTGACCGCGCTGACAGAATCGCCGATTGCAGTTTTCATAGCTTCAAACAAATCCGCAGAATCTGCATTGAGCTTCTCGATTTCTTTCTTTTCCTCTTCGGTGCTCAGATCAAATTCTTCATCGCAGATGTTTACAAACTGCTTGCCTTT
>CAMUZD010000324.1 GCA_947165115.1 uncultured Clostridia bacterium | reverse complement strand
AGATTGTAGGTTCCGCCGTAAATCGAAGTGGAGGCGATAACATGATCGCCCGCATTTGCTATATTGAAAACTGAAAAGAACGACGCCGCCTGACCGGATGAAGTCAGCATGCCGGCGAATCCGCCCTCGAGCTCCGTCAGCTTCGCCGCCACAAAATCATTCGTCGGATTCTGAAGGCGGGTATAGAAATATCCCGAAGCCTCAAGGTCAAAGAGCTTGCCCATGTCGGCGCTCGTGTCATATTTGAAGGTCGTGCTCTGGATAATCGGAATCATTCTCGATTCGCCGTTTTTCGGCGTGTAGCCGCCTTCAA
This sequence comes from uncultured Clostridia bacterium, assembly GCA_947165115.1. GTDB lineage: Bacteria > Bacillota > Clostridia > Oscillospirales > Acutalibacteraceae > CAG-177. The sequence continues at coordinate 2,508 of CAMUZD010000324.1, read as the reverse complement.
TGCATTTTGTTTCTTTTCTCATGGTAAACACCTCGCTAATGTTTTATCCGTATAATTATACACAACACAGGTGCATTTTTCAATAGAAATATGTAACAGTTTATATAATATTTGTATCATCTCTCTTTTATAAAATCAAAATTCTTGACATAAAATATGAATAATGATAAAATATAGCGGATTTTTGTGTAAATTCAAAGGAATACTTTTTGGGGAGGTGTTCACCTTGAACACTACAATGATACTCACGACAGCGATGATAGTATGCTTCTTCGCGCTGATGATTTTCATCGGCATCCGCTCAAGAAAGCACGCTTCCGATGTCAACGGCTTCGTTCTCGGCTCCCGCTCGGTCGGTCCGTGGCTCAGCGCCTTTGCATTCGGAACATCCTATTTCTCAGCTGTTATTTTCGTCGGCTACGCAGGCCAGTTCGGCTGGAACTTCGGTGTGGCTTCCACATGGATAGGTCTCGGAAACGCTTTCATCGGCTCACTCCTCGCCTGGAGCATCCTCGGCAGAAGAACGAGAATCATGACTCAGTCGCTCTCATCAAAGACCATGCCCGATTTCTTCGGCGCGAGATTCAATTCCCGCGGTCTCAAGGTTGCGGCTTCGATGATAACCTTCCTTTTCCTCATCCCTTATACCGCATCGCTCTATAACGGTCTTTCAAGACTTTTCCATATGGCATATCCCGATGTTCCCTATTCGGTATGCGTTATCATAATGGCAGTGCTGACTGCCGTTTACGTAATAGTCGGCGGATATATGGCGACCGCGACCAACGACTTTATCCAGGGCATCATAATGCTCGTGGGTATCGTTGCGGTCATCCTCGCAGTGCTTAAAGCGAACGACGGCCTCGTTGAGGCGATGAAAACCCTTTCGGGGCTTCCCAGCCAGACTGCGGACGGCAGAGTCTGGGCGGCAGGCGGATTTACCTCGTTCTTCGGACCCCAGCCTCTCTTCCTGCTCTTCGTCGTTATGCTCACTTCGCTCGGCACCTGGGGTCTTCCCCAGATGGTCGGCAAGTTCTATGCCATCAAGAATGAAGATTCAATCAAGAAGGGCACAGTCATTTCGACCCTCTTCGCAATCGTTGTTGCAGGCGGATGCTATTTCCTCGGCGGCTTCGGCAGACTCTATGCCGGCAGAGGAGTTGAGGTTGACGCCCTGACCGGCAAACCCGTCGGCGGTTTCGATTCAATCATTCCTGCTATGCTTTCCACTCTCAGCCCGATTCTCATAGCAATCGTTATAGTTCTTGTTCTTTCCGCATCAATGTCCACTCTCTCCTCGCTTGTTCTCACAAGCGGCTCGACCATCACCCTTGACTTCATCGAGCCCATCCGCAAAAAGGAGATTGAGGAAAAGAAAAAGATGCTCATTATGAGAATCTTCATCGTTGTATTTATCGTTCTCTCGGCGCTTATCGCAATCAAGCAGGCAAACAGCGCGAATATCTTTATCGCTCAGATGATGGGTGTTTCATGGGGCGCTCTCGCGGGTGCATTCCTTGCTCCGTTCCTCTACGGTCTCTACTGGAAAAAGACCTCGAAGGCAGCAGTTATCTGCTCGTTCATCTTCGGCGTAGGTCTTGAAATCATTCAGCTTTGCATCTCGCTCGGCTGGCTCGATGTTTCCGGCAGCGAATTCTTCTCATTTGTATTCAGGAACTCGCTCTATTCCGGCGTTATCGCGATGTTCGGCGGCCTTGTAATAGTTCCCGTAGTCAGCCTTCTCACAAAGAAGACTGTTCCCGCAGATGCCACCGAAATGTTCGAATGCTACAACGCCACCAAGACAGTTGACATCACCGACAGCCTCGGCAAATAATATACCGGCATCCACCCTTTACGGGTGGGTGCTTTTTATATTCTGATTGTATGGAGACAAAAACGACGCAAAGCTCAATCCCTTCTTGATTTTTTATCTGAGATTTGGTAAAATTCTTTTATAGAATGCATGAATGCAAAGGGGTAAATCCTGCAATGAAAAAGAGAATTATCAGAATTATATCTGTTATAACAGCGCTCGCGGTTATGTTGCCGGCGGCATCGCTTCTGCTCAGAACTCAGGCGGGTGCGTATCCGGGCAGAGTGCCCGTAATCTGCATCTACGGCGAAGATACGCCGCTCGGCATCAGGCAGGCGGACGGTTCGTTTGAGCCCGTGACTGCGACCATCGATACAGCGAAGGCGGCGGCCATGTTTACGGATAATGCCGGCGTGATTGCAAAGGCGGTTGTCACTCAGGACTGGACCGAAGTCTGCGACCTTATAACCGATTTCCTTATCGATACATATAAGGATCTTGTGCTAGATGAAAACGGCGTGGCGGCCAACGGCTCCGAGAGCGTTTTCACCTATTCCATGCCGGATCTTCAGAGATATTTCACCGCTCCGAATTCCGATCTGTGGTCCTACGGATTCAGATATGACTTGCGTCTGGATCCTTACGATAATATGGAAAAGCTCCGCACTTTTATCGAGGACGTTCTTGACGCG
>CAMUZD010000323.1 GCA_947165115.1 uncultured Clostridia bacterium | reverse complement strand
TCTTCCCAGTCCTTTCTGAACACGGCTTCCCAAATCCGCTAACGGGTTGCTTTGGTCATCAAGCGGCTTGAAAAGAGAGCGTTTAGATTCAACGATTTCAAACAGTCTGTCATAATCGCAGACAATACCTCCGAGATCAACCGGAATGATAGCTTTCGTCTTTTCCGTTATTGCTGCCGCAACCTTTTCATAATCCATTTCGGGAGCATGTGTAGTTTTGTCTCCGTTTTTTTGAATGTCTGCAAACACTACTTTTGCACCGCAGTGTATCGCCGCGCTTGCCGTTGAAGTATATGTATAAGCCGGAACGATGACCTCATCACCGGGCTGAATACCAAGTATACGAAGATTTAATTCTTCGGAAGCTGTTGCGGAATTAAGGCATACGACACGATTAGAGTATATAGATTTAGCCATATCAGTATTACAGTCTATATCTGTTCTGCCTGTCTCAATATACGCTGCCAATCTTCTCTCCAATAGTTTTACCCGCGGGCCTGTTGTTATCCAACCGGAACGCAGTGTCTCTATGACCTCGGCAATTTCCATGTCCGTAATATCAGGTGGGCTAAAACTAATTCTCCTCTTATCACGTTTTTCCATAATTACTACAACATTCCTTCCTGTACCAAATTTTCTGTCTTAAACTATCAATTATATTCTTTGCCCAAAACTGCTGCCACAGTTCTGAACATCGTCAAAATCTCTCTTAAAAATCTGAATCTTTCAACGCTTTCCAGATTCCACTTCATTTTTGCGGGCAACACCTGTTCAATATAGACTTTATCAATATCATCGGCCACATCAAGCAGTTTATTTTCATCTTTATACCTTATACTGGCTTCGGAGGTAAGTCCCGCAGGCAACAGCAGTGTTGCATAATATTCGGGCTTATACTTGTCCACATATTTTACAACTTCGGGTCTTGTTCCGACAAAAGACATCGTTCCCTCTAATATATCTATCAACTGAGGAAACTCATCAATTCTGTAATATCTAAGCACTTTGCCGACTTTTGTAATTCTGCGGTCATTACTTACAGTAACTGCAGAACCGATCTTATCTGCATTGCTTACCATAGTGCGAAATTTATGTATTTTAAATCGTTTACCGTAAGTTGTCACTCGTTCCTGCCTGTAAAAGGCACTGCCTTCCGAATCAAGTTTGACAATTATTGCAATTATCAGCATCGGAATTGCCAAAGCGATCAACATTATCAATGCGATACTGAAGTCAAAAATGCGTTTAAGTGCAATATGCCAACGCTTTTTATATAAAATATCATAATATGGCCTGACCTCCGGGGTTCGCATATACTCCGGTAATTCATCCCACCTCTTCAACATTTGTTTTGATCCTCGCTGCTGAATTTCCAATCAAATTTGTGATTCATATCTTAATCTCTCCTAAACAGATCCCTTGTATAGACTTTATCCTCAACATCATCCAAAATGCTGTCGTAGCGGTTTGCAATTATTGCATCGCAGCTTTTTTTAAATTTTTCGACATCATTTACGACCGGACTTCCGAAGAAAGTCGTGCCGTCTTGAAGTGTCGGTTCGTAAACGATAACCGTTGCGCCTTTTGCTTTGATACGCTTCATAACGCCTTGAATACTGCTTTGGCGGAAGTTATCGCTGTTGCTTTTCATCGTCAGTCTGTAAACCCCGACTATCAGCGGGCGTTCTTTTTCGGCGTTCCATATGGAGTTTGCTGTGTAATAGCCTGCTTTTTCAAGCACTCTGTCGGCGATAAAATCTTTTCTTGTGCGGTTGCTCTCGACTATTGCCGTCATCATGTTCTGCGGAACATCGGCGTAGTTCGCAAGCAGCTGCTTTGTATCTTTCGGCAGGCAGTAGCCGCCGTAACCAAAACTCGGATTATTATAGAAATTGCCGATTCGCGGGTCAAGGCTTACACCTTTGATAATATCGGCGGTGTTAAGACCTTTCATCTCGGCATAGGTGTCAAGTTCGTTGAAGTAACTGACGCGGAGCGCCAGATAGGTATTCGCGAAAAGCTTCACTGCCTCAGCTTCGGTAAATCCCATGTGCAGGACTTCTATATCTTTCTTCTCGGCGCCCTCGACAAGCAGCTTGGCAAAAGTTTTGGCCGCTTCCTCGGTCTTTTTGTCGCAGGAAACGATTATCCTGCTCGGAAAAAGGTTGTCGTAAAGTGCCTTGCTTTCTCTCAAAAACTCGGGACTGAAAATAATTCTGTCCGTTTTGTATTTCTCACGCACTCTTTCCGTGTAACCGACGGGAATGGTGCTTTTTATAACCATAATTGCGGTATCCGAACTCTTCAGAACCAGATTTATAACATTTTCAACAGCACTGCAGTCAAAGAAATTCTTTTGAGGGTCATAGTTTGTCGGAGCGGCAATAATGACAAAATCTGCATTTTTATACGCCGCTTCGCCGTCCGTTGTTGCCGTCAAGCCGAGTTTTCTTGTGCCCGCCTTTGCCTCTTCAAGATATTTCTCAATATATTCATCCTGAATAGGGCTGACGAAATTATTCAGTTTTTCGACTTTTTCGGGAACTATGTCAACCGCCGTAACGTGGTTATGCTGTGAAAGCAAAACCGCAAGCGATAAGCCGACATATCCCGTGCCCGCAACTGCAATGTTCATTTCAATCTTCCTTATTTATAGTATTCTTTGTACCACTCACTGAATTTCCTCAAGCCCTCGCGAATGCCGATTTTGGGCGTAAAACCGTAATCTTTTTCAAGCCCCGTCGAATCCGCATAAGTCACCGGAACGTCGCCCGGCTGCATACCGACTAATTCTCTGTGACCCTCAAAGTCATAATCTTTCGGCAAAACT
>CAMUZD010000322.1 GCA_947165115.1 uncultured Clostridia bacterium | reverse complement strand
ATCGGTCGAATTCGCGGGCGAAAACGGAATCCAGAATTCCGACCGCCACGGCACCGGCGAAATCAGCAAAACCCCGCAGGAAAACTGGCCCGCAGAGTTCAAGGTCGACTACATCCGATGCTATCAGTATAAAGATATGATTTGATAAAGAAAATGATTACCCACACCCGATTTTTGTTGCTATACACTTCCCGGAATTTGCCCACTTGACAAAATTGACTCTTTTTTATATAATTTAGGCACTCGGAAGGGCCTTAGGGCGTTCCGAAAAATAAAACAGGGGGATATAACTATGGAAAACATACAGCTCTTTTTCACCGAACTCGTTGAGGTATTCAAGTCTGTTGACATGAGCGGTATCGAGGAAATGATTTACAACATGTTCGCTCTTATGGTAAACAACTTTGATATCAGAACGGTTGACACCACCACGATTGCAGAGCTTCTCACAAAATACAGCGCAATCTGGAATCCCATCTGGGAAATGGTCAACAAATTCCTTGCAGCTTTTGCAAACTTTTAATTGAGGCAATATCCCGAGCCCCGCAGTCACACGGCTGCGGGGTAATTTTTATCCCCTCCCGCTCGCTTGACTTTTATATTTCAATGTATTAAAATAAAATACACGGCATTTATTCAGTTTTTGAAATACGGGGACTTCCTATGTTCAGAGATTTTATCGATTTTATAAATAATCATAAGGTGCTCATTCTCGGTTTCGGCAGAGAGGGCAGGTCGACCTATGACATAATCAGGCGCCATCTGCCCGAGAAAGAAATCGGAATCAGCGATATAAAGCAGATTGAGCTTGATGATACTCACGCCGTGCTCTATTCGGGCAAGGATTACACCAAATGCATCAACGATTACGATGTCGTCATCAAGACTCCGGGCATCTCGCTCTCGGACTATATCGTCAATGATGAGACGATACTCACCTGCCAGACCGACCTCTTCCTCAAATTTTCCGATTGTCTGTGTGTCGGCGTGACCGGCACGAAAGGTAAAACAACGGTCGCAACACTTCTCTATGAAATGGCGCTGAAGGCGGGCAGGAACGCCGCACTTGTCGGCAACGTTCTTCTTCCCGCGCTCGATGTGCTCGAGGATAAGGAGCCCGAAATCGCGATAGTCGAAATGTCATCGCGCCAGCTTGAATTCACGACCGCGTCGCCGAATATCGCGCTGATTACGAATATATATCAGGAGCATATCGGGCATCACAACGGTTTCACGGGCTATGTCAACGCAAAACTCAATATAGTCCGCCACCAGACAGCAGACGATTTCTTTATCTGCAACGCCTCCCAGAGCTATGACGGCTACTGCAATTTCTCGCAGATTCCGTCAACCGTAATCAAGATTTCATCCGATATCAGCGGCTATGAGAGAATTTACGAGGCGGTCGAGCAGAATCAGTTCCTTATCGGCAACCACAGCATGCATAACGCTTTCCTCGCCGCCGCGGCCGCAAGGCGCCTCGGTATAAGCGATGAGGATATATCCGCCGCAATCCTTGAATTCAAAGGGATTGAGCACCGTCTCGAACCTGTCGGCGAATTTTTCGGCGTGAACTTCTATAACGATGCGGACGCCACGATTCCGCAGGCGACGATAGCCGCGATTGACGGCCTCGGCGATGTCGGGACTCTGATTTTCGGCGGAATGCCGGTCGGCGTGCCGCTTGACGAATTCGAGAATTACCTCTACAAGAAGAGAATTCCCAATCTCATCGGTCTGCCCGATACAGGCAGACAGATATGCACCAACCTCGCAAACAGAGGCTATGACGGCAACGTCATCCTCGCCGAGGATATGGAGGGCGCGGTCAGCATGGCTTTCGCCGTGACGGAGAAAGGCAAATCCTGCCTGATGAGCCCCGCCGCCTCGAGCTACAACGTCTATAAGGACTACGAGCACAAGGGCAAGCATTTCAAGAAACTCGTCAAAGAATGGTCCCCTGCCGAGAAACCGCCCGAAATATAAGGCTTTGCGGAGTTTTGATTACAAAGCGGCAGTATTTACGGAGTTGACAATTGTTTTTACCGGTGATATATTTGATTTCCGCCGGTATATTTAAAAGTTGTAATTATATGAAGAATAAAAGTTTAATCATCATTATCATACTTGCCGTTATCGGCATCGGGCTGATTGCGGGCGCGGCGGTTTACTATTCAAAAGCCGTGCGCGGAAACGATGCGCAGCCGGCAGACGTTTCATCGACAATACCCGAAGAGATTTCTGATACGGTGCCTTCATCCGCAGCAACGGAAGAAACGAAAGCGGATGTTTCCGAAGAGGAAACAGCAGACGAAGCGGCCGCGGAAGACGAAGTCGCCGGAGAAAGCGAAGAAGGAACGCTGAAACACGGCGGCATTTCCCCGGAATTCAAAAAATTCTGGGACGAATACGAGAGCTTTGTTAATTCAAATGCGGCTGTTCTGAACGACAAGACGAATCCCGGTTATCAGGCGCTTTCCGACCGCTACGACGGCTATGTTAAAAAAGCGGCAGAATACGAAAACGACGAAAATCTGACCGACGAAGAGGTCGATTACATGGCCTCGGCCCACGCGAGAATCTCGGCAAAATACGCCTCGGCGTGGCTCGGCGAAACAGAATAAATCAATTCACATATTACGGAGGAAGAAAAAATGAAACAGGTCAAGCGGATTATTTCAATCGTCATCGCGCTCACGATGGCTTTCGGCATTTTCGCCTTTACCGCGCAGGCAAAGAGCAAGGCCGCTCCGATCTCGCTCGATGTTGAGGTAAGCAGCTTTGAAAGCGGCTATTCGGGCATTATCACCGTTGCCGTTACCGTTAAGAACACAT
>CAMUZD010000321.1 GCA_947165115.1 uncultured Clostridia bacterium | reverse complement strand
TAAAAGAGAACAAGGAGGACGGGCACAATAACGCCCTGCCCCGCAAAACGGTGAAGGACGCCGTCTCGGGCACTCCCGCTCCCGATTATCTTTCGCTCAACGGCATCTGGAAATTCTGGTGGCAGACCGGCGTTGACGATGTCCGCACCGATTACTATGCCGACGGCTATGACGACAGCGGCTGGGACGATATCGAAGTGCCCTCACTCTGGCAGTTAAAGGGATACGGCAAGCCGATTTATCTCTGCGCCTTTTTCCCGAAGGCGATTTCGACAGTAACATCCGAAATACCCAAAATCCGCCATTCGCTCAATGAAATCGGCGTTTACCGCCGCACCTTCACCCTGCCCGAATCCTTTGAAGGCAAGGAGATTTTTCTTAATTTCGGCGCGGTTAAAGCGGGATTTTTCGTCTATCTCAACGGCCGCAAGGTCGGCTATTCGCAGGGCTCGATGACCCCTGCTGAATTCGATGTCACGAACTATGTGAAGCCCGGCGAAAATCAGCTCACCTGCGAGGTTTTCCGCTATACGGACGGCACCTATCTCGAGGACCAGGATATGTGGTTCCTCAGCGGCATTTACAGGGACGTTTATCTCTACGCCGAGGAAAAGGTCTGCGTCCGCGATTTCTTTGCCGACGCTTCTCTCTCCGACGATTACAAAGACGGAATCCTCAATCTCGAGGTATCGCTTGAAAACTACGGCGACGAGGCCGAAAAAGTCGCTCTCGAAATTGCTATAATAGAAAACGGCAAGCCCAAGAAGGTAGCCGCGGAAACCGCCGAAATCAAGGCGGGCAAGACCGTTTTCCGCTTTAAGTATACCGAAGAAAACGTCAGAAAATGGAGCGCTGAAACGCCGGAGCTCTATCAGCTTGTCTTCGCTCTGCGCAAGGGCAAAAAGATTCTCTCTGCAAAGGCAATCAGAATCGGTTTCAAAAAAGTTGAAATCAAAGGCAATGTCTTCTATATCAACGGCGAGAAGGTCATCATCAAGGGCGTCAACCGCCACGATTTCGATCCCGACAACGGATGGGCAACTCCGCTCTCCCGCTACGCCGAGGATTTGTATCTTATGAAGCGCGCGAATATCAACGCGATAAGAACCAGCCACTATCCGAATAAGGAAATTCTCTACGATATGGCCGACGAGCTCGGCTTCTATGTGATGGACGAGGCGGATGTTGAATCCCACGGAGTCCGCCGCAAGAACTGCCCCGGCGACAATCCCGATTTCAAGGAAGCGGTCATCGACAGGGCAGAGAGAATGGTCCTGCGTGACAGAAGCCACGCCTGCGTCTGTTTCTGGTCTCTCGGCAACGAGGCCGGCGACGGCACGAATTTCGGCTATGAAAAAGAGGCGATTCTCGCTCTCGACAGGAGCAGACCCATTCACTATGAGGGCGATTTCGATTTCACCAAATCAGATTTCATTTCAAGAATGTATCCGACCGAGAATATAGTCGAGAATCTCCGCAATCAGCAGGCGGTAAAGACCTCGCTCTATGATAATGTTGCAAACACCCTCGCTGCTGATAACAAGCCCGTTCCGCAGGATGTTTATGCAACCCATCCGGTCATTTACTGCGAATATGCTCACGCGATGGAAAACAGTCTCGGCAATTTCAAGGAATATGTCGATGATTTTGAGAAATACGACCATATGGCCGGCGGCTTCATCTGGGACTATGTGGACCAGAGCATAAGAAAGACCGAAAACGGCGAGGAAAAATGGCTCTACGGCGGCGACTTCGACGAGGGCAACACCAGCTATTACTTCTGCGCAAACGGAATCATCACCGCGGACCGTCAGGAGCAGCCCTCATACTGGGAAGTGAAAAAGGTCTATTCAAACCTCGAGGCCGTTGACGCCGACGCTCAGAGCGGCAAAATTACAATCAGAAACAAGAATTACTTTGTCGATACCTCCGATTGGACCTTCGCGTGGTCCCTCGCGGTTGACGGAGAGACAGTTGAAAGCGGAGAAATTGACAATCTCGTTATTCCGCCGATGACCGACGAAACAATAGTTCTTCCGTATAAAGCCGCGAAATATACCGACGGCGAGCTGATTCTGACCGTTTCGTTCAGACTTAAAACCGCGAAACCCTGGGCGGATGCCGGCTATGAGACAAGCTTTTCACAGATAATTCTCAGAGAAAAAACGGCCGCGGCGGTAAAACCCGCGAACGGCTCGCTCAAATACAAGCAGGCAGGCAGAAGCGTTTCGGTCAAAGGCAACGCTTTCACCGCGGAAATCAAAGACGGCGCTCTCGCTTCGCTTAAATATGACGGCAGAGAGTATATTCTCAAGCCCATGAAGCCCGATTTCTTCCGCGCCCTAACCGATAACGATATCGAATATCTGAATTTTGTCCCCGCTCTTTCGGGAATTCATCCGCTCTATCAGTGGAAGCGCACAACCGCGATGACGCGCGCTTCATCCGTGAAATCCGCATCGACTCCGTCGGGCGTCGAGGTTAAAGTAAAATGGACTGCGCCGTTTGTTTCGGGCGTTGAAACAAAATACCTCTTCTCCCCCGAGGGCGATATAACCGTTTCCCACACGGCGAAAGGACTTTTCCTGCCGATGCTCAAGGTTGGCATGCGCCTCGGTATTATCAAGGATTTACGCAACGCCGAATGGTACGGCAGAGGCCCGCAGGAAACATATATCGACCGCAAAACCGGCGCGAGAATCGCGATTCACAAGGCGGATGTGGATGAACTTGAACACAGATACATGCGCCCGCAGGAAAACGGACACCGCACCGATGTCAGAAATCTCACAATAACCGACGATGACGGAAACGGCATCAGAATTGACGCGATGGACATTC
>CAMUZD010000320.1 GCA_947165115.1 uncultured Clostridia bacterium | reverse complement strand
ATATAAAAGATGACGGATTCACTATTGAGAATCTTAAATCGATTCATGCTATTCCGTCATCATATCTTCAGTATTATTACTGCCGTCAGGCAAAGCTCGATCATCAGCTCGCGGGTGATAAATGCAGGGCCCAGGAGTGTATGGAAATTGAGGAGCAACTGCTCGAAATGTATTCGGATGAAGGGCTCTATGTAAAACCTGCTCTGCTCGACAAGAGAGGCGGCCACAAGTATTCGCTCGTCGCCGTCAATCTCATTGATGCCATAGCTAATGATATAAACGATATTCAGGTCGTCAATATCAAAAACGGCGATACTTTGCCCTTCCTGAAACCCGATGATGTAATAGAGGTCGCCTGCAGGATAGGTAAAAACGGCGCAGTTCCCGTGCCGGTCGGCGAGGTTACAAACCGCCATATAATCGGACTTATGAGAACGGTCAAGGATTATGAAAATCTGACAGTTGATGCGGCCGTTACAGGCAACGACGAAACAGCTCTTAACGCCCTGCTTCTCCATCCGCTTGTCGGCGATTGGGAGAAGGCATATAAATGTTTCAACGAAATGAAACAGGCGCATAAAGACTATCTCCCGCAGTATTTCAAGGATTGAAACGATATTTAATAATAAAAAAGCGCTCCCTCGTCGAGGGAGCGCTTTTTTATGCTGTCTTTTACGGACCGACTGTTACGGATGGCAGGCATTTGAAGAGCCATTTGAAGAATGCGATTATCTTCTTGAAAAATCCCGAGTTGACCGAGATGCTTATATTCGCGCGAAGGTCCGCGCCGGCGCTGTTTTTCATTGTGTTGTTTTTCGCATCGATTATTCTCGCGTTGAAATCTCTGCCGCTCTTCATTTCGCCGCAGTCACATGAAACGTAGGTGTCATCGCCTGCGGTAATGAAGGTTTCGCCTTCATACAGAGCAACTCTGTAACCGGCAGGCACATTTTCTCCGCGCGCGGTTACTTTAACTTTTGAGCGGTAATCAACCTCTGCCGATGATTTTACGTTCAGCCAAGAATTCGCTGTCGGGTTCACATATTCATAAATTGCGTTGATCGTTATGTCTGCTGCACCGAGCGTGTAGGGAGCCCAGCTGCCCCTGTGGTCGGGTTTTGCAGGAACGGCAGGAACATTTATGTTCTTATTCTCAACCGTGAAATGTTCCGTTGCTACCGTTTTACCGTCGGCAACAAATGTCGCTGTATAGGTTATAGGAGTATACTGCGCTGTCACCGTTATATCGGAATCGCCTAGAGTGTATGCGGGCCATACACCGTTGTATCCTGTTTTCTCCGGAACGGCGGGGGCATTAACAGATTCATCGCCTTCGGTAAATTCAACTGTATCTATGGTTCTGCCGTCTGCGATAAATGTAACTGTGTGTGTGGGCGGAAGCGGCTCGTCCGCGGTAGTTACGATATTTGAGGAGGAATTGACCGTAAGAAGATATTGAGATGCAGAAAGATAGTCTTGGGGCTTGGCTATGGGTGTGCCGGCCTCGTTTGGGTTTACTCCGATAAGATCGGGATTAGTGATATATGTTACTTCCGTATGATTGTATTTATTGTTCGGTGTCATAACGGAATCCGGCACAATTGTCAACTTACCAGATTCATCAACACCAGCTGTTTCTTTGACCTTGAACCAAAGCGAAAAAGCGTTCACGTTATCATATTGAATATATGTTGTTCTTATAAGCCGCACAAGAACAGCTCCGGTGCTTTCGGTTTTTGAAGTGTCAGGAATAAGATTTTGACCATCCTTATATGTGCCGGATCCGAGAGCCGACGTGTTGACGGTGAGAATGAATTCGTTACCGCTCGATTCCGCATTTTCGGTATCGAGCTCAAAAATGTTCTTATTATACTGAAAAAGGAAAGCCATCGATTTTACCGGGAAGTCGGAAGTGAAATATACATCCGCCCTGATCTTATCTTCGTGTTTTGCATAGATAATATCAGCCGTGTTATCGCCGAAATCATAAAAAGCTGTGTTGAGCGTGACGGTTCCGGTCAGATAATCAACTGAAAAGGCAACAAGACAGCTGCCGGCCGCAATAATCAGCGCCAGCAATAAAGCCGTCAGTTTTCTCGGATTAAACATAACATATTACTCCATTATATATACTATATCTTGTGTATAATAACATTATATATACTAAATGTCAAGCGAGCGCGGTGAATTTAGGCAAATCTATTGACAATTATCTGCATATTTTTTATAATACGCGTATAAATATGCAGTATTAAGAATAAAATTCTTTATGAGGTAGTTATGGAAGAAAAAGTAAAGGAAAAGAATCCTGCCGAGTCCGGTCTTAAACTTAATGTGAAAACCATAATCGGCGTGTGCGCGATACTTGTTGTGCTTATGGTGGTCGCCGGTGCGCTGACCCAGATAGTCCCCAGAGGCGGATATGACCTCGACGAGGCGGGCAAGATTATCGACGGCACTTATCACTCCGTCGATTTCAAACTCCCGATATGGAAAATCGCCCTATCGCCGATACTCGTTTTTGCCTCAGAGAATATCACCACGGGTATAGCGATAGTGCTCTTTATTGTTCTGCTCGGCGGCACTTTTCTCATTCTCGATGAGGTCGGGGTGCTCAAATATCTTATGGCGGTAATTATCCGCAGATTTTCAGAGAAAAAATATGTTATTCTTGCAGTCATGATTCTTGTGCTCATGGCGCTCTCATCAATCGCGGGTATTCTCGAGGAGACCATAACCCTCGTCCCGCTTTCGGTCGCGATAGCGCTCGCTCTCGGCTGGGATTCGCTGGTCGGTATAATGATGAGCTTCGGTGCGGTCGCCTTCGGCTTTGCAGCGGCAAC
>CAMUZD010000319.1 GCA_947165115.1 uncultured Clostridia bacterium | reverse complement strand
AATATGAAAACATTTTAGACATTGAAACTGTTAAAGGTGTAACAAAATTCGAAAGATCTAAACTAGTTAATGATTTACACCCGTAAAACATTCCCATAAAAGAACTTGCTTTATTTGTGTTAAAATTTGAAAGATCTATACTTGTTAATGAAGTACATTCGTAAAACATACTACTAAAAAATTCTGTGTTACTTGTATCGAAGTTACTTAGATTTACACTTCTTAATGAAGTTGTCGTAAAAACAGATTTTATACAGAATCTGATGCAGAAAAGCGATACTTTCGCCGCAATAATGCAGAATGAATACGGCCCGATTTATTTGATAGCACTACTCTTATCGGTTATCTGGAATTTTACATTCAACAGAAAATTCACCTTTAAATCAGCAAACAATATTCCGATAGCAATGCTGAAAGTTCTCGGATACTATGCGGTATTCACTCCGATTTCAACAATCCTCGGCAATTATTTCACCGCGAGATTTGCGGATATAAAGGCAATTGAATATATCGTGCTCGGCATAACGATGGTAACAAATATGATTACCGAATTCATCTTTCAGAAATTTGTAGTATTCAGAGGAAGCGAGAATTCGGCGGTTGATACAGCTGATGAATCAGATACCGAAGCTCAAACCTGAAGCAATTATCTCCGCATAGAAATCATATTCGGCAGGACCGGAACAGATAAGGTCATTATCAGTGACCGATATTTCATAAAACTTTTCGCAGTTGCCTCTCCCCTCGCCAATTTCAATTCTGTCGGGATTCACATCTGCGATTGCTCCGCTCAGTTTTTCCTTATCTTTGCAGACCGATACAGGTAATCTGATCTCCCGCGATTTATAAAGAACAATTACCGACTCCTTAAATACGGCAGAAAGCTTTACGGCAATATCGGAGACTGAATCACTTTCTTCAATCCTGAAAATGATTCTGCGCCGTTTATTGAATTCAAGCGTGTAATCGCCGGTTATCTTCATGCTATCGCCTTTTCTTTTGTTTTACTTATTATATCAATATTCATGGAATTTGTAAAGGAGACAAAATGACTGCTTTTATAAATATTGTTCTGACCTTCACCGTTCTTTTCAGCGGGCTGTATTCGCAGTTTGATTTCATGATGAATCCGCAAAAATATAACGCAATTGACATTGAGCCTTCGAATCTGCCTTCTCCGGTTACCGAATATGTCACCGATGATTATATTCAGCTGTCGGAAGTGAATATGCATTACAGAGTATACGGCAGCGGTGAAAAATCAATCGTTCTGATTCACGGAAACGGCGGAAGCATAAACTCGCTCAAAGAAGCGGCCGAATACCTGGCAAATGATTATACGGTATATCTTCCCGAGAGCAGATGCCACGGAAAGAGCAGCGATCCAGGCGAAATCTCTTATGAACTGATGGCGAAAGACTATAAGGAATTCATTGAAGCAATGGGACTTGAAAAACCGATAGTTATCGGCCACAGCGACGGTGGAATAAACGCCATCACGCTTGCCGCAGATTATCCGGATGTGCCCGGTGCTATCATTTCAACAGGTGCGAATTCCCATCCCAAAACATTCAAGCTGTATTTTCCTCTGGGAGTCGCAATCAAGAATATATTTATGCCCGACAAGCTCAATGATATGATGCTGACGCTCCCCGACTTCACTCCCGAATATTTATCGCGCATCACATGCCCTGCATATATCGTCGGCGGCGAGCATGATATAATGTGGATATCTGATACAGTCTATATTGCTAATAGTATTCCCGGCAGCGATATGGCAATTGTCAAAGGCGCGGGTCACAGCACCTATATGTCTCAGGACGGTGCGAAGGCATACACATTTATAACAGAATGGCTGAATTCAAAAGGCCTTTAAGCCTAAACCGCTTCGGCGGTTTTCTTTTATTATATTGACAAATTTCGATGTTACATATATAATGTAACTGTGTTTACAAGTGTAACGCCCCGAAGGAGAGGATAAAATGGATAAAATCAGAAATATGTCAAACGAAGACCTGCTGAGACTGTCAAACGAGGAATCAAAAAAGATAACCCGTGAGAGCATAGTTACAGCTCTTGTCCTGCTATTCGCCGACAAGCCTTATGAAAAAATAACTGTCACGGAAATTGTCAAAAAAGCAGGTGTATCGAGAACTGCATTTTACAGAAATTTCAACACCAAAGAGGATGTCCTGCGTGAACTTTCGCAAAGTATTATTGACAAACTGAACTGGTTCTTCACCGGAGACAAATATAATGGAGACGGCAAAGCTCTGTTACTTGATATTTTCAATTATATCAAAAGCAACAAGAGAACAATCTCTTTGCTCTTTAATTCCAAGCAGATAGTTTATGAAATACTCGGCGGCAAAACTTATCTTGACTCGGTAATGCCCGAAGATATATCATCTGACTATTACAGCCTTGTTGCAACCGAAACAGTGCTTAAGAAGATAATTATCGAATGGTTCAACCGCGGTATGAAGGAATCGCCTGAATATATGGCAGATTACTGCTCAGAGATTTCCAGAAGAATAATTAAAGGATAAAGAAACAGAGAAATAAAAATGAAAAAGACAGTTTCAATAATAATAATTTTTTCTTTACTTATATGCTCGTTTTCCGTTGCCGCATATGCTTTGAGCGGCAGAGTAGCCGAGGATGTTGTGGCGTATTCAAAACAGGCAGCTATAGATGCCGAGGCAGAAGGGATTGTTCTGCTGAAAAACGAGGACGGTTTTCTTCCTCTTGAAGGCAGAAAGCTGAATATTTTCGGCATATGCTCAGTTTATCCGTTCATGGGTGGAGCCGGTTCAGGCGCTATCACATCCGATGACCCTGTC
>CAMUZD010000318.1 GCA_947165115.1 uncultured Clostridia bacterium | reverse complement strand
ACCATATCGGTTCCTTTGATGGCATCCTCGATAGCCTGCTTGCTCTCTTCGGCTGCCTCTGCGCCTGTGGTGCTGTTGCCGCCTGCGCCCTGACCCTTGGTGGTCTTTTCGCCTATCTGAATCTTATGAGTTGCCTTTGATTTTGAAAGAACCTGTTTATCGGTATTAACCGCGATGAATTCGGCACCCTGGATGCCTCTTTCTATCATTCTGTTTACTGCGTTACCGCCGCCGCCGCCGACACCGATAACCTTAATCTGCACAACATTGTCGATTTCGTTGTCATACTGAAATGCCATTTATATTTACCTCCAAAAGAAATTTAGATGTTCTTCCTCATATTATACTAATTTATATTATCATATAAATAATAAAATTTCAACAATTTTTTATAAAGAATTATTTATTTGCGTATTTGCAGCTGTTGTTTCGGCTGAATTATCGGGTGTTTCCGCTGTTTCGGATGATTCATCCGCCTGCTCTTCGCCGGTTTCGTTATTTTCGCTTTCCTCTTCGCTTTGCTCCTGCTCCTCAAGGAATTCAACGAGTTCGGGAAGATCTTTTAAGTCATCCGGAGCGAAGACCGCCTTTTTGTTTATGGTTACATCCAGCTCGCCGTATTGAGCGGGGGAGAGCTTGTTCTCTTCATCGAGCGATTTCTTTGCAAGCGAGAGCTTGTTTGCAAGGTTTTCGGCCTTTCCGATTTTTACGATGATTCTGTTGTCATAGACAAGATAAATATTGTTTTCGTCTCCGATATTTATCATGTTGATATCTTCGAGCGCAGTATCCTCAATGGCCTTAGCCACTTCAGTCAGCGCATCGCGGATGGCGTCATCGCCGGCCTTTCCCGTGAAGGAGAGGACCTGACCTGCTGAATAGGAAGAAATCGGTCTGCCCTTGACCGTAACCGTATCCTCGGGGAGCTTATCGGTTGCCTCGAGAACTTTGAGCTTGCCGTTTGTGACGGCGTAGTAGTTCTTTGAAAGCTCGACCGCAAATGCTCTTTTTGCCGTGCTCACTTCGATTCTGAGCCCTCTCGGATACTGCTTTGAGACTTTGACGTTATCTGTATAAGGCAGGGCGGATTCAACGAGGTCCTCGAGCTTTTCCGTCTTTATCAGGAACATGCTTCTGCCCTCGCACGCTTTCACGGAGTTTACTATCTCCTCGCGGGAATAGGGGCTCTCGCCCGTGACCGTGAATTTGGCAACCCTGCAGAAGACAACAGAGAGCACCACCAGCACCGTCGAAATTATAAGAATTCCGACAGTGCTGTGAAGAATGGTGCGCCTGCGCTTTCGCTTTTTTGCGAGCGCGGCCTTGTTGTCGTAGTTTTTTTGATTCATTTATTTTACCAGTTCGCAGAGAGTATTGTATATTCTGTCCGTAGCGTCGATAACCGCCATGGCTCTGGCGTTTCTGCCGATTTCGGCAAGACGCTCTCTGTCTGCGAGCAGAGAATTGACTGTTTCCGTCAGCTTTTCGGGAGTGAGGTCTTTTTCCTCTATTATCAGCGCCGCGTTATTGTTGACGAGCGCCATAGCATTATGATACTGATGATTCTCCGCGACATAGGGAGAGGGGATGAGGATTGAAGCTTTGCCCGTTGCCTGCAGTTCACTCAGCGTGCTTGCGCCAGAGCGGCAGATTACAAGATCCGCGGCAGGCAGTGATTTCGGAATATCTATATATTCGGTAATGCGTATATTCTTATGCTCAGCGAGATTTATGCCCTCTTTTTCAAGGTCGGGAGCAAAAGAAGTTCCGTTCTTGCCGGTCGCATGAAGAAACACGCAGTCGTTATCGTTGCACTTTGCCTTTATCATACCGAAAACGGCGTCGTTTACCGGCTTTGCGCCGAGCGAGCCGCCCATTGAGAGAATCAGAGGCAGACCGCCGAGATCGAGCTCTTTCTTTGCCGTCTCTTCGTCGCAGGAGAGGATGTCTCCTCTTATCGGCAGACCGGTTACTACAGGCGCATTCTTTGCCTTCATATATTCGCCGGCTTTTTCGTTTGTGAGCATGACTCTGTCGACTTTTTTGGCGAGAGCCTTGTTTGTAACGCCCGGGAAGGCGTTCTGCTCATGAATCGCGGTCGGAATTTTCAGCTTTGCCGCCATTCTTAAGACGGGGCCGCTGACATATCCGCCGAAGCCGATAACAAGATCCGGATTGAATTTCTTTATTATTTTTTTTGCCTGCGAGGATGAACGCAGGAGCTTTGAGAGGGTAACAAGATTATGCTTTATATCCTCGGGCTTGAATGAACGGTAAAAGCCTTGAATATCAATAAATTCAATATTGAAACCTGCTGCGGGGACAAGCTTTGCCTCCATTTTTTCCTTTGTTCCGACAAAGAGTATATCTGCATTGGGATTCTTTTCTTTTATGTAAGATGCGGTGCCGAGCGCGGGATTGATATGGCCGCCCGTGCCGCCCGCCGCTATGAGTATTCTTTCAGCCTTCAGCATTTTCTTTTACCTCCGGTTTTTCTTTTCGTTTATCTTTTGAAACTCCGAGCACAAGCCCCATGCTCGCAAGCGAGAACAGGAGCGAAGTGCCGCCTTCGCTGAAGAAGGGGAGGGATATGCCTGTATTCGGCAGGACCGATGTCGCAACCGCAACATTTATAAGCACCTGAAGCGCCATTTGGGTGCTGATTCCGAGCACGAGCAGAGCGCCGAAATATGTTCTTGACTGATGAGCAATTTTGAATCCGCGATAAACGAGCCAGCCGAAAAGGAAGAGCATGAATACCGCGGCGATGAAACCGCCTTCCTCCGCGAGGACCGCAAAGATGAAGTCGTTCGCTTTTTCGGAAAGGTTGCTGACTTTCTGACCG
>CAMUZD010000317.1 GCA_947165115.1 uncultured Clostridia bacterium | reverse complement strand
TCACAGAGAAAGTAAAGCAAATCAATTCCGAGAGCGGACTCAATATTCAGGTCTTCTTCAATGAACCCAAATGCTTCAATGTCAACAAACCGGGTTACGGGATATTTAAGGACTGCAAGAATTATTTCGCAATGGTCGGCCCTAAAGGAGCCGATGAAAAAATCGGATACTATGGTGAGATTCTCGTTCTTTACGCCCAGGAGCTCGGTCTCAACACCTGCTGGGCCGCAATGAGCTATAAAAAAGGAAATGTCACTGTAAATACCGAAAAAGGCGAAAAGCTGCATATAGTAATTGCGCTGGGTTACGGCGAAACGCAGGGACACGAGAGAAAAACGAAATCTATTTCAGAATTATCGGATGCTGATGATAATTCGCCCGAATGGTATATAAACGGTATCAAAGCCGCTCAGACTGCTCCCACCGCGATAAACCAGCAGAGATTTTATTTCACAAGAAACGGAAATAAGGTAAAAGCAAAAGCTGGACATTTTGTTTATACCAAAATGGATTTAGGTATCGTTAAATATCATTTCGAACTCGGAGCGGGCAAAGATAACTTTATATGGGATAAATAAAAGAACGGAGCGGTATTTCCGCTCCGCTTTCTTTTACCAATTCAGTTTTTTGTCTGTCACTTTATTGCCGCTGTTGTCGTATGCTTCAAAAAGAACTCCGTCTTTATCGAGAGTGATTGCAGAGGCAATATAGGTTTTGCCCGAATGGCCGCCGTCAATATAAGTGGTTATTCCGGGATATTTTTCAAGGTATTCCTTCTCCTGCTCATTGGCTCCGTCAAGGAATCTGCATTCGTGAGTGTGGCCGCTGATTTCAAATCTGACGCCGAGTTTAGTGAATGCGTCAAAGGCTATGTATGATAATTCGGGCTCGGGTTCGCTTACCTGCCAAGCGTGGCTGAGAGCTATCACTTTGCTGTTGCCGACTTCGATATTTTCAAGCCAGTCAATCATATTGACTCTGTTTACATAATAATCATCAAGAGAGCCGTATTCGATATGCGAATCCTCTTTATCTTCGCCGCTGTCAAGAATTATAAACGAATACTCTCCTCTGTCTACAGTATAATACAATTCATCATAGCCGAGATAGTCTGCAAGATAAGGAGCGAAAGAACCGCGCGTTTCATGGTTGCCTCTTGTATAGATAACGGGCATTTTGCCGCCGGAAAGCGAGCCGCCGAACTCAACTATGTATTTAACGGCCTCCTCTTCAAAATCCATGCCTGCCGCAGGGTCGCCCATCAAAAGAACAGCATCATAATCCTTTATATTTGAAATTGCCGAATAAGCCTGTTTCAGATAGGAATGCCAGTCGGAAACAACAAGATATTTCTGCTTTTCACTTGTATTTTTTCTGAATTTATAGGGACCTTTTTCCGCAGTTTCTCCGAGTTTGCTTCCGTAGCTGTAATCGCCGATTACGCGAAAGCCGCCTACTTTATATGAATTATTGTCAAGGTGCTCATAAGGAACGTTTATCGAGTGAATGAACCTGTCCGTTATTCTTCTGCCGTTATTCTGAGCAAATATTTTGTATTCTTTGCCTTCATAGGTATATTCGACATAACCGGTTCCCTGCTTATCTGTCGCGAAAACTACAGAGTAGTCTTTTCCGGTATCAAAAACACACGGGTCGGATGTGATTTTATAAGATGAAGACGGAAAAACTCTCAGAAGGCAGATTAAAGAAATTGCAGCTGTGCTGATAATTGCAAGAGTCTTTTTGAGCCCGTCATTTTTGATGAGAATCAGAGCGACAAGTAAAAACACAAATAAGAATATCATAACCAGCGGCAGATCGCGCCTTAAATACATAAACAAAACATCATTTGTCTGCGAGCCGTTGAAGATTAAAATTGCAATTATACCGAGAGCAAATATGCCGGCCAGAACAAATGATATAATCGCAGGAATTCTTATGAGTTTTCTGCCGAGCAAGTTTTCTTTATTCAGCAATTTGATAATTATCAGAGATGCAATAACACCAATTACAACAAGGCCGACTATTAATAAGCCGGGAGCTCCGCCGATGAATTTCATATTCGGCGTATAGAATACCCATAACTCTCTGCCAGCTCTGAAGAAAGTAACCGATAATACGGCAACAATAAAAGCAACGCTCAGGAACGGCAGACCGAAAGATTTCTTTTCACCTTTACTCATATTTACCACCTCAAAGTTATTATAGCATATAATCGGTAATAGTAAACAGAAAATATAATACATTGTCATCTTGTCATTCCGAGGCGAAGCGCCGAAGAATTGCTAGTTTAAGTGCTTTAAAAATTGAGATCCTTCGCTTCGCTCAGGATGACAGAAACGGGGCGCCAAGTTTTCGCCCCCTACGATGCTACGCATATCCTTGTTTCCGCCACACCCGTCACTCCTTCGCTGCGCTCAGGATGACAAAACATATAGAATTCGAAGGAAAAGCCCTCTCACGAGGAGAGGGCCTTGTTGTGTTGTTATAGAGCTGTCAATTCAATCAGCCGATCATTTCGGATTCGGTTGCGACAACGCCTTCGCCCCAGGAGGAGCCGCGGACCTGAATTGTGTATTCATTATTCACGGCGGGGGCGGTGACCTTCATGCGGATAACCCAGAATGAGAATCCGTTGCTGTCATAGTGATCATAGACATTTGTCGAGGTGGTCTGATAGGTCGCTGTCTTTGTCTTGCCTGTAGTTTCATTGACGAAGCTGACCTTGACTTTTGAAACATCGTCGGTCGTCCTGACGATGAAGTAAATATAATCGGCACCGTTTTCATTTGCAGTCGAATAATTCGCCTCAATTATCGAATACGGAGCGTATTCCTCTCCCTCGGGAGCG
>CAMUZD010000316.1 GCA_947165115.1 uncultured Clostridia bacterium | reverse complement strand
GTGGAAATCGTTATGCGGGGGGCATCCGCAGCCGTGAGTCTCTATATCTGCTTCATCAATAACGTAAAGACCATAAATATCGCAGAGTACGAGGAATCTCGGATCGGGAGGATAATGAGAGGTTCTGACGGCATTGACGTTGAGGGATTTCATAATCTTGATATCCTTCTCATAATCGTCAAGCCCCATCGCATATCCTTTTTTGTAATGGGAATCGTGATGGTTGACGCCCTTGATCTTAATCAGCTTATCATTGAAATAGAATAAATCCTTTTCAATTCTGACAGTTTTGAAGCCGACATAGTTTCTGACTGTCATTATTTCTTTACCTTTGACGGACAGTGTGAAAAAAGCTGTATAAAGAGTCGGAATTTCGGCGTTCCATGGAGTAATATTAAGTCTGTTAAGAGAAATCTTTTTCTTGTCAGCCGAAGCGCTACCCGAAGCAATCAGATTCTTGCCGTCGTATAATTCAACCGATATTTCTGCTCCAGCAAGTTTGCCGAGTATTTCATAATTAACACCGAGTGACCAGCCGGTCTTGTTTTCTTTGGGTTTGTAATATATATCATTGATATATGCATCAGGGAATTCATAGAGAAGAACATCTCTGAAGATGCCTGTTTCTCTGAACATATCCTGGCACTCAAGGAAAGTGCCATTGCTCCATTTATGGATGACGGCGAATAATTCATTTTTACCTTCTTTGAGATATTTGGTTATATTGAATTCAGCGGTATTATGTGAACCCTCGCTGTAACCGACAAATTTTCCGTTAACATACAAGTCAATACACGGAACTACACCGAGAAATGAAATAATATAAGTCTTCTTCTTGGTTTTTATATTGATGAATTTTCTGTATATGCCAATAGGTTGCTCGTTCGGGACATAGGGTGGCTCGTTATCAAACGGATACCAGCAGTTGAGATAGGCAGGGGAGTCGTAACCGGTTCTCTGCCAGGTGCAGGGAACTGTAATCTCATCAAACTTTATCTTATCAGTATCAACCTTTGCCGGCAGATCTTTGTTGCTCTCATAGTATTTGAAATCCCATTTGCCGGAAAGAACTCTGACCAGGTCGGAATTTGCCTGTTCCTTTTTGAAAGGAGTCGCCGCTAGTTTTTCTTTAGCTGAATAAGGAATGGTATATGCTCTGCCGGGAAGCTTGTTGATTTCATAGACCGAGAAATCATTGAAGTTTTTGCGATTGATAGAATAAATCATTTGC
This sequence comes from uncultured Clostridia bacterium, assembly GCA_947165115.1. Lineage (GTDB taxonomy): Bacteria > Bacillota > Clostridia > Oscillospirales > Acutalibacteraceae > CAG-177. The sequence goes on along the minus strand of CAMUZD010000316.1, from coordinate 1,621 downwards.
CGTCTCTCTCCTTAAGTAATTTAATCATGATTTTTGCCGCTTTATATATATCTCCGCAGCCGAGAGTGATAATCAGATCACCCGGTTCAGCCTTCTCGACAGCGTATTGCGCAACCTCTTCAAATGTATTGAACCATACGGACCCCGGTATCTTTTCTGCGAGCTGAGAAGTATAAATATCGTAAGTATTCACTTCTCTTGAACCCATGATTTCGGTCATGATACATTGATCCGGAATCTGAAGGACTTTGACGAAATCATCAAACAGCATGGCCGTTCTCGAATATGTGAACGGCTGAAACACCGCGTAAACCTTATTGTATCCCATATTCATCGCGGCGTTCAGAGTAACCTCGAGCTCTTTCGGATGGTGAGCGTAGTCATCGGCTATTGTAATCCCGTTGATTTCGGCGAGCTTTTCAAATCTTCTTCCGGCTCCGCCAAAATGACTGATTGCAGTAATAATGTCATCTGCCGAGGCTCCGGTGTGCTCCGCACAGGCGAAAGCAGCAAGAGCGTTTAAAATATTGTGCCTGCCCGGAATTGAAAGACAGACTCTGCCGAGGTTTTTGCCATTATGAATAACGTCAAAACGGGCATACTCGTTTATCATTTCAATATTATCAGCATAATATTCATTTGTATTGCGCAGGCCGAATGATATTATGGGTTTGTTGCTGACGGTTTTGACATTTTCTATTACGCTTACGGTGTTTTCGTCATCGCCGTTGTAAACGATGGCTTTAGTAGCATATCCTGCAAACTTTTCAAACGACTTTTTGATGTTATCCAGATTTTTGAAATATTCGAGGTGGTCTTCATCCACATTCAGAATAACGGCTACATCGGGCGTAAGTTTAAGAAAATGGTCACAGTATTCACAGCATTCGCACACCATGTGTTCGCTGCTGCCGACTATTCCGCTCGTTCCGGTCAGCGGAAGCTTACCTCCGATAACCGCGGAAGGATTCTTACCGCATTCGATCAGAATCTGAGCCAGCAAAGCGCTTGTTGTTGTTTTTCCGTGAGTTCCGCTGATTCCAATGCAATCGGAATAAATTCTCGTTATAGCTCCGAGTATATCATTTCGTTCAAACAGGGGAATGCCTGAATTCTTTGCGGCTTCAAGCTCAGGATTACCGTGAAGAATTGCAGAGGTATAGATTATTAGCTCGGCACCTTCAATATTCTCAGGCTTCTGACCCAGCGTAACCTTCGCCCCAAGCGCTCGGACTCTCGCCAGAGTATCGGTTTCGTTGTTATCGGAACCTGATATAATATATCCTTTTTCGTGGAGGATTTCAGCTATCGGGCACATTCCGGAACCGCCGATTCCAATGAAATGAACGCGTTTTACTCTTTTTAGCAATTCATCTATTTCATACATGTTGAGTATCTCCATACATAAATTTTAGTAATTATACTATATTTAGTGATAAAAATAAAGACTAATTTCAAAAAATTTTGCACTATTTTTCGTGTGTTATTTTATGCAGAAAAATATGCAAAAATTAATAATTTATACACAGTCTATTGCATAATTATAATTATAATGTTATAATGTAAAAACAAATTTATCGGAGGAATACTGATGAATACGAGTGAAGAGAGAGAGCAGGTA
>CAMUZD010000315.1 GCA_947165115.1 uncultured Clostridia bacterium | reverse complement strand
ATACCCGGCAGACCGCGCAGGCTTGCTCCGCTTGAAATCTCCGTCAATACTTATGAAGAGTTTCTGGAAAAATCCGCGGATGACGATATTCAGGTGATTGCGGGAAGCAAGGATACCGATAAAGCGTTCCTTGATTCGCTCAGCGAAGATATAACTTATTTCACAATTGACAGATATTATGATATAGTCAGCGCGGGGCACAATAAATCCCACTCGATGCTGATGACTCTTGAAATTCTCGGTATTCCGGTTGAAAACAGCTTCGCCTTCGGCGACGGCGGAAATGATCTCGGAATGCTTGAAGCGGCAGGCACGGGCATAGCTGTTGCTAATGCCCAGCCCGAATTACTTGAATCAGCCGATTTCGTTACTCTCTCAAATGAGGAGGGCGGTGTCGGCTCGGCGATAGAAAAATTGATTTTGAAAAGGGGATAGTCAGATGAAAAAACCGTTGAAGGTTCTTGCCAAAACTGCAATCGGCGCAGGCGCCGCATATCTGGTTATGGGCGAACTGATGTATGAGGGAGTTCTCAATATTCCTCTCAATCATTTTATCCGCAGAAACGGTGCGTTTGAGAACGACAACGAAAATGAATACTGGAGCACCAACGACCTTCGCCGCGAAGGCGAGGAATGGTTTGATGCCAAATCTGCGGGTGATACGGTTCTTGCATCCGACCGCCTCAAGAGAAATACCTTCGCCAAGGTTTTCTTCCAGGATGAAAAATCCGATAAATGGGCGATAGTCATCCACGGCTATTCTTCGCGTCCGCGCGGAATGGCGCACTATGCAAAGGTATATTTTGAGCATGGTTTCAATGTAATCATGCCCCACATGGTAGGCCATGGCTCCGATAAGAGCAGCTATACCTCGATGGGTTATTACGATAAGCTTATCATCCTTGACTGGATTGACTATATCGTTTCACTCAATAAGAATTCAAAGATAGTTCTTCACGGCGTTTCAATGGGCGCAGCGACGACTATGATGGCGACCGGCGAAAAACTGCCATCAAATGTTGTGGCGGCTGTTGAGGACTGCGGCTATACCTCGGCTTATGAAGAATATGCGAGCCAGGTCGGCCCGATGTTCCATCTGCCTGCAGGCCCCGTGCTTGCCGCGGGAAACATCGTTTCAAAGATCCGCAGGAACTTTGATTTCAAAGAGGCTTCACCCATAAAGGCGGTAGTCCATTCCAAAACTCCGACCTTGTTCATCCACGGCGATGCGGACACCTTCGTTCCGCCCAGCATGATGCCCGAGCTCTATGAGGCCTGCGGCGCACCGGATAAGGATATGTTCTTTGTCCCCGGCGCATTCCATACCGCCTCCGCTTTCTTCGACAACGAGCTCTATTGGGGCAAGGTCAAGGAATTCATAGGAAAATACATTGAGTTTTAGTTAAAGAACAACAGCCGTCTCTGGTGAGGCGGCTGTTTTGATTATCATTTATTCCGCATAAGCGCCCTTATTTCGTCAGGCGTGAAGCGGTATTTTTTATTGCAGAAATGGCATTGAACCTCGGTGAATTCCTCCTGCGCCATCTCCTCGAGTTCGCTGTTTTCAAGCGAGGCAATTCCGCGCGCAAAGCGCTCTCTGCTGCAGTCGCATCTGTATTCGGGACTGAACTCATCGAGCAGGTCAAGATCAAAGCCCTTCAGCACTGTCCTGCAGATTTTCTCGGGCGTGAGCCCTGATGTCAGCATATTGGTAACGGGCGGAATGTCCTTGATGCATTCCTCAACCTTGGTGATTGTATCCTCATCGGCTGTCGGCAGGAGCTGGATCATAAATCCGCCTGCCGCCCTAATCGTCAAATCGGGATTAACAAGCACTCCGAGAGCGCAGACGGTCGGTGTCTGCTGGCTCTGAGCGTAATATGCCGTAATATCCTCGGCAATCTCGCCGCTGACTATCGGAATCTGCCCGATATACGGCTCTTTGAGGCCTAAATCCATCATCACTGTCAGTGTGCCGTCAGTTCCTACCGCGCCCGCGACATCGAGTTTCCCTTTGTTGTTGAGCGGAATTTCGACCACGGGCTCGGAGATATATCCTCTCACATTGCCATCGCTGTCTGAGACAGCTATAACCGGACCTGCAGGGCCGTTGCCGTTAAGTCTTACCGTCAGCGAATCGTCTTTGCCCTTCATTACCGCGCCCATCATTGAGGCGGCCGTGAGCAGTCTGCCGAGAGCGGCGGAGGTGACCGCCGAAGTTCTGTGAACCTTCTCGGCAAAGCAGACTATATCTGTTGAATCTATTGCCATGACGGTCAGTGTGCCGTCGTGCGAAATCATTCTTACAGCTTTACCCATAATTACCTCTTTCTTGATACGAAAACAGCTCTTTCACTGTTTTCTTTTGCGCTTTCAAAGCTCATATCGTCATATATTCCGATTATATCAAAACCTGCTTCGCTCAGCATCTCTTTAATACTGCTTATTCCATAAGCGTATTCGGTGAAATACTCCGAGCTTCTGATGTATGCTTCTCCGTCTCTCTCAAAGAAATCGAGAGTTATATCGACGCTGTCATCGGTATTGAGAGAATTCTGCCAGGAGCAGAATAAATCATCCGTTTCCGTTATGAAGCAGTTATCGGCGAGAATCATTCAAATACAAAAATTCCGCCCGGATTCATAAAGAGCGAAATCTTGGCAAATGCCGCTTTTACCGCGTCTTTTCCGTCAAGGTGGTTTATGCTGTCAAATGCGCTCACGGCGCAGTCAATTGTGCCGTAAAGGTCAAGCTCCTCCATGGACTGATTCAGAAGCAGGATCTTTCTGTCGGCCGCCTTCTCTCTTGCGGCGTTAAGCATACCTATGCTCGGGTCGATTCCTATCACATCATATCCGTATGAG
>CAMUZD010000314.1 GCA_947165115.1 uncultured Clostridia bacterium | reverse complement strand
TGTTTTGGTTCGCATTTCGAGCTCTCTCAGGCCGCGTATGCCGCCTACAAAATCTATTCTTTCATCGGTTCTCGGATCTGTTATTCCGAGAATAGGAGCAATAAGATTGTTGTGTATAATCGATACGTCCAGCGATGATACCGGATCGGTCGGAAATGTTCCTTCTTTTGCGGAAAGCTTATACCATTCACCGCCGGCGAGCCAGCCGAAAGTATGAGGCTCGGAAGGCTTATACGGATGCTTTCCGATTTTCTCAACTGTGAATTTTTTGCTTATCTTCTCACAGAGCTCATTAACAGAGAACCAGCCGTCATAATTGATAACTCTGTTATAATCCATGATTTTTAGTTCATCACAGCTGAAGAGAACGGCGAGGAAATAATTGAATTCCTCTTTTCCGGTATATCCGGGGTTTTCTTCTCGTTTTTTAAGCCCGACTTTTACTGCCGAGGCTGCTCTGTGATGTCCGTCTGCGATATAGAGATATTTTATATTGGCAAACAGTTCCGAAATCTTTGCTATTGTCTTTATATCATCAACTCTCCAGATTGTGCTCTCGACACCGTCATCTGAATTGAATCTGCAATAATACTTATGGTTGGCCTGCCAGTCTTTAATAATAGCCGATATTGATTCGTCCGGCCTGTAAGTAAGATAAATCGGTCCTGTGTTAGCGTCGCAGTAAGTTACGTGATTTATGCGGTCCTGTTCTTTATCGGGCTTTGTCATCTCATGCTTTTTAATAACATTGTTGATATAGTCGTCAATTGAAACGCAACCGACAAGACCGGTCTGAACTCTCGATTCAACTGCCTGGCGGTAAATATAGAATACAGGCTCGGACTCCTCGAAGCAGATTCCGTTTTTTACCAGATTGTCGAGATTTTCTTTTGCTTTAAGATAGACTTTTTCCGAATAGAGATCGGTGCCTCTGGGCAGATCGATTTCGGCTTTGTCAACGTGAAGAAAAGAATAAGGTCTGCCGATTACCGCTCGTCTGGCTTCGTCGCTTGACATTACGTCATAGGGCAGAGCCGCAACATCGCCTGCAAATTCGCTTTTAGGTGTTATGGATTTGAATGGTCTGAATACTGCCATATAGTTACTCCAATAATTATTTTTAATAATTATATACTATATATATGATGCAGTCAATTTACGAATATCTAAAAATAACATGTGATATTTAAAATTTTTTGTTATTATTTTTCAAATTTATTGATTTTATGATATTTTCAATATATAATTGATTCACAGTTTATAGATTGAATAATACGGAGGTATTCCTATGTTTTGCCCTAAATGCGGAAAACAGCTTCCGCCAGACGGAATCTGCCCTGGTTGCAACACTGTTGAAGCAACTCCCGTCAAAAAAGATAATAAACTAAGAAGGGGACCGAGCGACGGCGCAAGAAGCTACGCTGCTATATTCACAGCTCTGCTCGTTTTCCCGACTTCTTTGTGTGTTGCTATTGACCTCAGCTTCCACAGATACGATTTCTGGTTTGGTTATATAATCGGCGCCGCCATTGTAGTATGGGTCTGCGCAGTTCTCCCCGGGCTTCGTATTACACCGGCTCCGGTTACGGCGCTCATTTGTTTCGCATCTATAATCGGTTATATTTTCTATATAGTTTATAAGACCGGACATCTTGACTGGCTCTTCAAGCAGGCACTGCCGCTTTTGATTCTCTTTGCGGTGTTTGTTGCAATTGATGTGGCTATGGTCAGCTCAAAGAAATTTGAGTGGATGGCGATTCTTTCGGCAATCTCATTTGAAATAGGCATTTATATTATAGCTATTGAAGCTACTTATACCAAATCTCTTACCGAGCTTCACTGGTCGCCGATAGTTGCATGTGGTTTCATTTCGGTTGCGGCTGTTTTCCTGGCATTCTCCTATATCGGAAAACTCGGCAAAAATAAAAAACAATAATATAATGAATAAGGACTGTTGCTTTTGCAACAGTCCTTTTCAATTTATCTTAATCCTTTTGCATCATTATTGTATCAAACAGCATGATGTTTTCTTTTGTGAAGGGCAGGGAACCATCCTGCTCTTTTTTGACTATTTCTACTATCTTTTCGTTTACGGGTGTAGGAATATTAAATTTCTGTCCGTAATCGCAGACAACGCCGTTGATTGCTTCAATTTCGCATTTTTTGCCGTTTCTGAGATCCTGAAGCATTGAAGGGACAAGTGCCATGTGTTTTTCCATTGCCTTGGGTATCGCTTTGAGCGCAATGGATTTCTTAAGGCCGTTGGTATAATAGAAAATCTTTGTAATATCCTTGCCCTGAACGGGTGCAAATTTGACACCTGCTGCTCTGCCTACATCTATGCATTCCTTCATGCATCTCAGCGCAACCTTGCGCGCAAACATATCGTTTACAACATCGCCGAATGTGCCGCCCATAACAGTTCCAAGTCCGGAGAATGTTGCGTTTATCAGAAGCTTGGACCATCTGACGCTGAGAAGGTTTTCTTCAACATTGACAGGGCACATTTTTTCAAGAAGTTCTTTTACTTCCTGAACCTTTGCTTCGGGAACGCCTTCCATGGCGCCCATCTGGAATGAGAGCGAATCGGGCTCGCTGGTAAGCGTGCTCTCGCCGGGGGCGGAAAGTGTAGCTCCCCATTCGACGACGCAGCCGACTGTATGCTCGCTGCCGATAATCTCAGCAATACCGGGTTCGGGAATTCCGTTCTGAAGAGTTACTAAAACGCCGTCATCAGCAAGAAACGGCTTGAGATCCTTAACAACCTTATCATTATACAGCTGCTTTGTCATCAGGAAAATAACATCATATTTTCCTTCCATTTCATTCGGGAAAATTGCTTTTACCCAAGAGATTACGCTCTGAAAATAATTCCAAAG
>CAMUZD010000313.1 GCA_947165115.1 uncultured Clostridia bacterium | reverse complement strand
TGCCATTTTCCGCCTGTTTATCATAACCGTCTGTATATTCGCTCTCGCATATTTCATCCGCATGGCTTACAGAGTCATAAAAAGGCACAGAGGCTTCAGCACAAAGAGCAGGCAGGCAAATCTCTCAAACAGATACCTTCAGTTAAAAGAGGTATTCATATTCGCGAATGAGAGAGGCAAAGGCCTTTCATATAAGGAATTCTTTGAAACTCTGCTTGCCGGAGAAAGCGCCGCGCAGCTGCCGCCCGACCTTGCGGACAGATTTGAGAATGCTCTGTTTTCGGGCAATGAAATAAGTGATGAGGATTATTCCTCGCTCACCGGATATATAAAAGCCTGCCTCAGAGATACCGTAAAATCAATGAAAGCAGGCAGAAAGCTGAAATATTATCTTGTGAATATCCTTTGGTGAAACAAAAGAATAAGGGCTGTTGCGTAAAGCAACAGCCCGTTTTTTATGATTTCTTTGATTTTGTTTCTTTCGGCTTCGCCGTTGATTCCTCCGCTTTTACGGTTTCGGCTGGAATTTCGGCGGGCGCGGCGGTTGTCTGCTCCGCCGCGGGAGTTTCATTACCCGTGTATGCGGCAATATCGATCTTGCCGCTGCGTGTTCTCAGAGTGAATTTTTCGCCGTCTGCGGCGGATTCAAATGTGCTTGTGAAGCTGCCTTTTCCGTGAGATTCAATGATATTCAACTTGCTGTCTTCAAGCACTTCGATATTTATATCGCCCGAATTTGTAACAATCTTGCAGTCCCGCTGGAAGGAGGGGGCAGTGACCGTTGCTTTGCCGCTCTCTGTCTCAATATCCATTCTGCGCGCAAAAGTGCTGTCAATGCAGACGTCCGCGCTCTTTGTTTCCGCAATCAGCGCATCTATGCATTTGCTCTCTTTAACATTCAGACTGCCCGAACCTGTGCGCAGGGTAAGGTCCCTGACCGTAATGCCCGATATATCCGCTTTTATGCCGTCGCCCTTGATGTCAAGGTCGTCGAGCGCTGTTTCTGCGGGCACTCCGATTATGTATTCGGTCTCTTCTTCGCAGCCGCATCTGATTTTCAGCGTGTTTCCTGCGACAAGCCATTCGATTGTGGCGTCGGCTTTATTCTTTGCGGCCGGCTTTTCCTCAAGAGAGAAATAAACTCTCGGTGTCATGGCAATTGTCACGCTGCCGCCCGTGCACTCGATTTTGATATTCTCAATGTTTCCCTTGATTTTTTCTCCGCCCTTGGTGAATCTCTGAAGCTCGGGAAGCTTGAAAATGCAGACCGCCGTGAGAGCGAGAAAGACGAGAACGGCAGCGCCTATAAGTATTTTCTTTTTCATATCTGTCTCCCTGCCGTCAGTCCTTGCGGCCCGGCGTTTTAGTTGAAATAATTGTCACAATCGCAACCACGAGGGCTATCAGCCCCGCCGCGGCAAATATTATCCAGATCTTACTGCTTCCCGTATCGGGGGAGGCGGCCGCATCCTCTGCGGCAAAAACTCTTGTCAGTGCTATAGCCACAACGCTGAGCACCATAAGCGCACAGAGAAAGATTGCGATTATTCTGACTGCCATTGCTCTTTTTTTCATAATATGCCTCTTATTCACCGAGCATGGCTTTCATCGCGAGGGCGATTTCATCCGCCTTTGCCTGCGATGCCTCATAGGTTTCGCCTATGCCGGTAATGTAGATTTTGATTTTGGGTTCCGTGCCCGATGGGCGCATAATTACAAAATTGCCGCCGGGCAGAGCGTATGCGAGAACATTGCTTCTCGGAAGGGTGATTTCCTCTTTTGCTCCCGTTTCATTATCAATGCATTCGCCGATATTGTAATTCCAGTGCCTGAGAACCTTGTCGTTGCCGATATTTGCGGGAGGATTTGCGGCGGCATCCGCCATGATTTTTGCCATAGCCGCCATACCGTCAGCGCCTTCAAAAGTGAAGTTGAGAAGCTTGTTGCAGTAGTAGCCGAATTCATCATAGAGCTCGCGCAGAACATCATAGAGAGTTTTGCCGATTGATTTGTAGTAAGCAGTCATTTCGCATATCATCAGCGAAGCTGCGACTGCGTCCTTGTCTCTCGCGTGAGTGCCGATGAGATAGCCGGAGCTTTCCTCAAAGCCCATAATGAAATCATCAATTCTGCCTTGGGCATCGAGATTGCAGATAACCTCGCCGATATATTTGAAACCGGTCAGCACGTCAACGAGCTTCGCACCGTATTTTTCGCAGATTCTGTCAACGAGCTTGGTCGAAACAAACGATTTGACTATTACCGGATGCTCGGGCAGAGTCCCGAGAGCCTTCCTCTGCGAGAGAATATAATTTACAAGCAGGGCGCCGATGTCGTTGCCGCTGAGCAGTTTATATTCATCGCCGGTTAAAACCGCAGTGCCGACTCTGTCGCAGTCCGGATCGGTCGCGAGAAGCAGATCCGCCTTGAATTCTTTCGTCATTTCAAGCGCGCACTCAAAAACCTGCTGAATTTCGGGATTCGGATATGGGCAGGTCGGGAAGTTGCCGTCCGGCAGTTCCTGCTCTTTTACTACCTTTATATTTTTATAGCCCGCTCTCTCAAGCACCGTGCGAACGGGGATATTTCCCGTGCCGTTGAGAGGGGAGTAAATGATTTTTACATCGCTGTTTTCAACGATTTCGGGGTGAAGCGGTCTCTGAAGGCAGAGAGCATAGTATTCCTCGAGAATATCATCGGAAACATATTCGATAAGACCTTTTGCGAGTGCCTCGTCGAAATCCGTTACCTTTATGCCGGTGAACATATCCGTCTTCTGAATATAAGCATAGGTCTCGGCGGCCGCCTCCTCGGTCATCTGATATCCGCGCGGATCATAGCACTTGTAGCCGTTGTATTTTGAGGGGTTGTGGCTCGCCGTGATGACAATGCC
>CAMUZD010000312.1 GCA_947165115.1 uncultured Clostridia bacterium | reverse complement strand
GACCGTCGGAGCAGAGGAGGATGACGTCGCCGTTATTGACATCGTCTATTACGCTTACATTCGGCTTGAGCGGGCCTTCCTCGGGGAAGGTGCCGAGATGCTTGGTCAGGCGCTTCGCGTCGGGCATATTGCCTATATCGGACTCGCTTGCCTCGCGAGCGTCAACAATCTGCTGGGCGTGGGTGTGATCGAAACTCGCCTGCTCGAGCAGACCGTTTGCAAAATGATAAATTCTCGTGTCGCCGATGCTCACGCATATAACCTTACCCTTCGTGGCGTAAATGCCCGCGAGGGTGGTGCCCATGCGCTTGCCGCCTCTGGCGTTGATTTCGTTGCAGATTTTATTATTTGCCTCATCGAGATATCTCGAAATCGCGAAGCTGAAATCCTCGCCGCTCGAATAGATATCGCCGGCGTGTCTCGACATGGTCTCGGCGGCAATACCGCTCGCCACCTCGCCGTAATTCTCGCCGCCCATACCGTCGCAGACGACAAGGCTGAAGGGCTCTGCCATCTTCTGAACATATGCGCTGCCCTTCTTGAGCTCGCCCGTTGAAGTCAGGCGGCCGTTTAAGCTGTAGTTATCCTCATTTTCTTTACGGACTCTGCCCGCATGGGTTATCGCACATACATTTGCGCTGAGTTTTTTCATAAAATTCACTCCCGAATGATTATTACGATTTGATATATATCAGAGAATGCCCTCGGAATGCGCCCAGTCGTAATACGCTTTGAGCGAGCGCATTCTCATCGGGCTCAGCGAGCCGCCGCCTCTGTTGACGGGCTTCATATTCACGCCCCTGAGCGCGCAGAGATATTTTGCGCTGAGGTTGAAGCCCGAATCTATTGCGTTGTCGAGGTTTATTATCTGCCAATAGGTCTTTTCGGCGGCTGATCTGTCGCCTCTGACCCATTCATCCCACATTTTTACGAAGAGGTCCGCGCCGCAGGTGGTCGGGGTTGCGACCACGCCTTTCGCGCCCGCCTCCCAGGAATCATAGAGGAAGGGGATATTCGCCTGAAGCACATCGGACGAACCCTGAACCGCGATTTTTTCCTTGATTTTTTCGAGGTAGCAGGTCGTATCCTTGATGCCCTTGAATCTGCCGGTCTCAACGAGTTTTCCGTAAACAGACGCGTCCATCAGATGCGGTTTCATGCCGGGGAATTCATAGAGAATAAGCGGAAGGTCCGTATGAGTCGCAAGCTCCGAGAGATATTCAAACTGCTCCTGCGGTTTGTCGCACATTCCTTTTGTAACGAATACCAGACCGCTGACGCCCGCCTGCTCGAGAGCTTTGATTTCATCTATCTCGTCCTCGTGTTTCGCCTCGAGGTTGCCGGTTGCGAAAACGGGAATTCCGCCCGAATTCTTAACCGCGAGAGTCGCGCATTTTATTCTCTCCTCACGCGTGAGCGAAGTCATTTCGCTCGAGCCGCAGACCGCGAAAAGATGCTGGGGTCTGAAAGCCGCCTGCCAGGCGACATATTCCTCATAGGCATCGTAATCGACCGAGAGATCCTCATTGAACGGAGTCAGCAGGAGAGTGTATACCCCCGCAAATTCATCATAGGCCACAAAGCCACCTTCTTTTCCGCCGAAAAATAGTCATAATAAACCATTATTAAAAGATTATACAATATAAATATTAAAAAATCAATACTATTTTGGGAACAGAAAAGGCATAAGCCGTAATTAAGAGTTAAGAATTCAGAATTAAGAATTAAAAGAATTGTCATCCTGAGCAAAGCATAATAAAACGCCTTCCCGCAGGAAGGCGTCACATAAATCATTATTATTCGGAGAAGAAGACGCTCCAGTAGAGTGTGCCTTCGGGATTGGCGGCAACGCCCACTCCGATTTTCTTATAGTTGTCGGCGGTCATTCTGTCGATACCCGCGCCGGATTTCAGCGCTCCGACTGCCGACGCGCCGTCGGAATAGCCCTTGCAGGTGAGCTCCATCGGCTTTGAAACGGTGTAATTCAGGTCTGTCAGCACGGTCGAATATCCCGATTTGTTGGGTCTGGTGCTGCCGACTTTTCCGCTGTAAGCCATTTCAACCGCGCGCACGCTCGCGGCGGTGGAGAGGTTGCTGTCGGCCTGGAGTTCATCCTTGCCCTGCGCCTTGCGGACCGCGTTGACTGCCGCGATTGCCGCGCTCGCCTGAGAGGCGTATTTCAGCTTGTTTGAATTCGCCTCGGTCAGCAGGTCGCCGATGCCCGCCTTATAGCCCGAATAATCGTATTTTGTATAGGTTTTCTTATCCGTCTGGACCTTTGAGCCGTCGGAATAAATATCGTAGTAAGTGCTCACGACGTCAATCTTTTTCACGCCGTATTTATATTCGCTCTTCGTCTCTTTTTTGTCGATTTTCGTGTCGACGACGGTCTTCTTCGTGGTCGTAACCTTTGTGACCGCCTGAGTCAGCGATGAGGCAACCTCGCTCGCGGTCTCGCTCAGCGATTCGGCTGCGGTCGTCGATTCCTCTTCCTTTTCCGTATTCTCTTCGGTCGTGCCCTCCTCAGCGGGAGCTGTTGATTCGGAAGCGGGAAGCGTGTCGGGCGCGGTCGAGATTTCGCTCTCGGGAACGGAAGTGCGCTCAAATTCGGCTCTGAACGCCTCCTCGTCGAATTCCGCCTTGGTTGTCGATTCCTTTTTGAGAACGAGCGAGGGCGCTCCGCCGGTGCAGGCGGCGAGGGATGAGAGGGCGATTACGGCGCCACAGCACGCGGCAATTATTTTAACAGCATTGTTTTTCATATCAATTCTCTCCAATCACATTGCATCCGCCCAAAATAATAGCATAAAAGAATAATATAGTCAATCGGGGGATATTGAGGAGATTGTAAATTTTTTGTTGCAATTTATAAGTGAGGAAATTATAATATATAAGAATAT
>CAMUZD010000311.1 GCA_947165115.1 uncultured Clostridia bacterium | reverse complement strand
AATTCTTCTTCGGGAGCGCTGGTGATCTCATCGCCGAGTTCACCGCTGACAGGTACATTATTCGGAGTGATGATATATGCTCTGTCGGCAATCTTTTTGAAATCGCCGTCATTGGCATAGGATACGCCGTAGAGAACATCGATGATTCTCTGGGCTTCATCATTCGGGCAGGATTCAAGATTGAGAACGACGATTCTCATCTGCTTGAGAACATCGGCAACCTTGTTGACATCTGCGAATCTGTCTATCTTCTGGAACACAACTCTAGGCTTCGCGGTTGTTGCCGATTTGCCGGAATTGATATTCACTACATTTGAGTTTCTGTCTTTTGCGCGGGTGAAAGCGGATCTCTGAGGTCTGACCTCAGGCTGCTCCTCGGGTTCCGGATCGGGCATATCGGGGGCAAAATCGAAGCCCTCATCAATCATTTCCGGCTCTTCCTCGGTTACGTTAATCCAGCTCTGGATTTTGTCTTTAAAGCTCATTGATATATCCTCCTTAATATCAGACCGCCCGGGGCGATTGTTTAACAAAAATTATTCAGTGTTTGTCGGAGTAGATTCTCGGGCCGAATATGGCCGAGCCGACTCTGACAAGATTGGCGCCCGCGAGAATTGCGGTCTCATAATCGCCGCTCATTCCCATGGACAGAATTTCCATATTTATATTATCTATTTTTTTATTGCAAATGTCAATATAAAGCTTATGCCTATTTTCACAAATATCACATACTTTTTTATTGTTGTGCCAGATGGGAGCAACGCACATAAGCACCTTTACCCTGATACCGCTGATCTGAGCTATCTCGGCCGCCCTCTCGGGGACCTCGGAAATATCGAAACCGAATTTGCTCCATTCGCAGCCGATATTGACCTCGAGCAGGACCTTCTGGGTAATTCCGCTGTTTACGGCATGCTTCGCGATTTCTTTGGCAATCGACACGGTATCGACCGACTGAATAACATCGACAGCGCCGACAATTTTCTTCGCCTTGTTTGACTGCAGATGGCCGATAAGATGCGCCTTGCAGTTCGTCATATCGAGCTCGTCAATTTTGGACTGAAACTCCTGAACTCTGTTTTCGCCGATAAGATCCACGCCCTGAGAAATCGCATAATTGATTCTTGCGGGCTCGATGGTCTTTGTAACCGCCATCAGCCTGACTTCGTCTTCGCCTCTGCCGGAAGCGAGCGCCGCCTTTGAAACTCTTTCGCGGATGACTTTGAGATTCTCGGAGATATTCTCAAACGCCGGATCAATCAATGACTTTTCCATTGGCGAGCTCCTTTCCCGAAATGACGATTTCATCATACTGCGCGAGCCAGCCCGGTGTGCCGCTCTTATCCTGCGCAATCACGAAATTCTCATCGGAGTATATTTCTTCAATGCGGTTGAATTTGATGAGGTTGCCCTCTTTGATATATACTCCCGCTTCGTTTTTATCGTTGAATCTGACCGCATCCTTGCGGATTTTGATGCCGGTATATTCGCGGAGAATGATTTTGCCAGACGCCTTTCGGAGACCCGAGAGCTCCTCGTTCATATCGGAGCATTTGAATACCGCGAGGCACTTGCCTTTATCGAGCAGTTCCTTGGAATAGAGCCTTGCGGGAACCGTTTCGCGGTCGCTGTCGCCGAGCATGAGCTGAAGGCGTTTGCCGACCTCGATACCCGTGAGGCTTTCGGAAGAGACGATGCAGGCGGCATACCATTCAAATCCGTTTATGACCTTGCCTATGGCGTTTTTGGGAATCTTTCCCTTCTCCGCTTTGAGTGCTTTCTCAAGAGCATCCGCCGTGATTTCATCTATCTTGTCGGCGGTCAGCGTGCTCTCAAAACCGTCCGGTCTGCTGACATAGTAGCCGGCAACATCGGTAGTGATAATTCCGGCCGGCTTGACGGCCGTCAGCTTTGCAATCTGCTTTTCGAGCTTTTCAATCTGAGCGGAGCAATCGACATCATAGCCCAGCGAAATATTCTTTCTCGAAAAATTTTCGCTGAATGTCAGTTCGTCCGAAGAAAGATTGAGATAATCGTTATAATAGACCGCATCGAGCATTGAGAAGAAATTGCGGTCGATTTCGCCGTTGAGTTTGCCGAGATCGAGGTTCGCGAGCCTGACCTGGCCTTCGATTTTCTTGTAAGTCTCAAGTTTCTTTTTCAGCGAAAGGGCACTTGAATAATTCTCGGCATCCTTCTCGTTTTTGAATATCGCGGCGATTTCACTGCCGCCGGCGACCTTTCCGCCGTTCTGCGCGAGCGAAACGACAACGCCCGATGAATCGGAAGTGATTAACTGCTCTTCACGGATAATGAACATATCTGCGTCGACAGTTGCCGAGACAGTCTGTACATAGGCGGTCGAGGTCTTGTAGTTATTACCGGAATTGCGCCAGACATTTATCGCGAAATATCCGAGGAAAATAACCACCGCGGCGCCCGCGAGAATTCTTATTAACTTTTCGGGCTTCATCGCTCACGCTCCTTTCTTATGTAATCCTCCGCAGCTTTCATGAGTTCGCCTGCGGAACCGTAATCGTCAATGTATAAAAAATGTATTCGTTCATCGCGTCTGAACCAGGTGAGCTGCCTCTTGGCATAGCGTCTGGTCTGCATCTTGAGAGTTTCAACGCATTCTTCAAGCTCCGCTTTGCCGTCGATAAAAGGCTTTAGTTCCTTGCAGCCGATTGCCTGCACCGCAGTTCCGGAAGGATTGCTCTCAAAGAATTTCTCCGCCTCTTCGACGAGCCCGTTTTCGAGCATCATATCTACTCTGCGGTTGATTCTCTCATAGAGGAATTCCCTGTTTCTCGCGTCGAGGCCTATTGCGATAAGCTTATATGGGGACGGTTCAAGACGGGATAATCTCTCCTGCTCGGTCTTGGTCCTGCCCGTGGCGTGGTAGATTTC
>CAMUZD010000310.1 GCA_947165115.1 uncultured Clostridia bacterium | reverse complement strand
AGGTATGCTCATCCGTGCTGAAGCTATCACCAAGGCATTCGGACAACACAAGGTCCTGAACAGGGCGGACCTTCAGATAAACGAAGGCGACGCAATCGGACTGATAGGGATCAACGGTGCGGGTAAGAGCACTTTTCTTAAACTGATGATGCGCGAAGAAGTTCCCACTTCGGGAACAATCACGGTTGACGGGATAAATCTCAACAAAATCAAAAAGAGAAATATTCCGAAATTCCGCAGAAAGCTCGGCATCGTTTTTCAGGATTTCCGCCTTATCCCGACAATGACTGTGTTTGATAACGTTGCGTTTGCAATGCGCGTTATCGGCACTAAAGAAAAGAAAATACGCAGGCGTGTTCCTTATCTGCTGAGCCTTATGGGACTTAGCGAAAAATCAAGGAACTATCCGCGCGAGCTTTCCGGAGGCGAACAGCAGAGAATTGCTCTTGCCAGAGCTCTTGCAAATGACGCCGAGATTATAATCGCCGACGAGCCTACGGGAAATGTTGACCCCCAGATGAGCTATGAGATAGTTGATCTGCTTATGCGCCTCAATGAGGCCGGAACTACCGTTATCATGGTAACTCATGAACATTCGCTCGTCAGATGCTTCGATAAGCGTGTTATTATTCTCGATAAAGGTTCTGTTGTTTCCGACGGTGAACTTGCGACTCTCGAACAGGCTACTGCTCATATCAATCCAGCCAGCGAGATTGCCGCTGATTATTCAAAGGGTGCTGAGGATTATTCCGTATTTGCCAGGGCGGACGAAAGTGCTCCTTCTGAAGTCGATATGGATGCATCCTTCCCGACGGAATATGCAGATATTTCAATCGAGAGCGAATCCGAACCTTCTGAGGCTTTAATAGAAAGCTTTGAAGAAGATTTTAATCTCGACGATATGACTCACGAACCCGATCCCGAAATACCCGATGCTCCGGGCGGGGATAATGAATCGAACGGAGGTGAGGCTGATGACTAAACTCAGATATCTCACCAAAGAAGGATTCAGAAGCCTCAGGGTCAATAAGCTTATGACCGCCGCTTCAATCACCGTCCTTTTCAGTTGCCTTCTTCTCATTGGTATTGCCTTTATGCTCCTAGTTAATATTGAAACCTTTATCGGCAATATTGAGCGTGAAAACGTTGTTATGGTTTATGCAAATACCGATATATCCGCTTATGACTATCTCCGTATGCGGGCGGAGCTTGAATCAATTGATTACGTCGGCTCCGTTGAATCGGTTGAAAAAGGCCCCGCTTATGAAGAGGTCCTTGCCGGGCTTAATGAGAATGTCCGTAATTATCTCGAGAGTCTTGATGAAAACCCGCTTCCTGATGGTTATAAAATAACTGTTTCGGATATGGATCATTTCAACGAGGTCGTTGACAATATCAAGAAGCTTGACAACATTCTGAGAGTTCATGAAAACAGTTCTCTCGCGAGGCAGTTGGCTGCAGTCAGAAATGCCGTTCAGTATATCAGCCTCGGTATCATAGTCCTTCTTCTTGTTGTTTCATTGTTTATAATTTCAAATACTATTAAGATTACAATGTTCTCACGGCGCCTTGAAATCAGCATTATGAAGAGCGTCGGTGCTACAAATTCTTTCATACGCTGGCCGTTTATGGTCGAGGGTATGATAATCGGTCTTATAGCGGGAATCCTCGCTACCGGGGCTGTTTGGGGATTATACGAACTTGCGATGAGAGAGTTCTCCTATGTGTTCACCTCATTCGGTGATGCTCAGGCAGTCAATTTCATCGATTATGCTCCTTATCTTGCGGCTGCATTTATTCTTATCGGCATGTTCACGGGCTTCTTCGGCTCCGCGACTTCGATAGGAAAGTATCTGAAAGAAAGGAAGTTTGTTGAAATTGAAGATTAACAGACGGCTTGTTTTCAGAATATTTGCGGTTATTCTGGCATTTTCGTGCGTATTTTCATCCCTGCTTTTCAGTGCACCTGTTGCTTCTGCAGACCAGGAGCTTGAAGATCTTCAGAATCAGTATGATGATCTTCAGAAAAAGATTGAAAAGAATCAGAAAGAACTTGCAGAAGTTCAGGGAGATATATCCGATACAAAGACAAAAATTAATGCTCTTAATAGCGAAATCAGCAGCATCAACTCTCAGATAAGCATTCTTGACAGCCGTATCGGAATTCTTAACAGCAAAATCAATACTATTGAAGCCAATATCCAACAGACAAATGCGGATATTGAGGAAATAGAAGCGAACATTGAAGATGTTGAAGCGAGCATATCCGAGACACAGGCTCTTATGCAGGATACGCGCGAGCAGCTTATGGGCAGAATCCGCGAAAACTATATGAGCGGAGAGGCCTCTACTCTTGAAATGCTGCTTTCAAGCGATGATTTATCAACTTACTTTACTCGCAAGGAACTGATGACAAGAGTATCAGAAAGCGATGCACAGCTTATCAGAGAACTTGAAATCAAAATAGCTGCTTTGAATACTCTTGAAGAGAGTCTTGAAAAAGATAAAAAAGAGCTTCAGGAAAAGAACGAACAGCTTGAAACTCAGAAAGTAGATCTCGAAGAAAGCAAAGATGACGAAAACGTGAGTAGAAGAGAACAGCAGACTAAAAAGAATGCGGTCTCTTCAAAGCAGTATGAAGCTCAGGTTCTTCTGAACGATCTTGATAAAGAGAGTGCAGAATATAAAGCTACAATCAAGCGCCAGCGCGCCGAGCAGGAGCAGTTGTCAAAGCAGATTGATGCCTATATCAAAGAGCACGGCTCATCAACCGGCGACACTCCGGATGCCGCTTATGAAAACGACGGCAATATGGCCTGGCCTGTAAGATTCCAGAGCTATGTTTCCTGTGCTTACGGCAGATATTCCGACGGTTCTCCTCACTGGGGCATGGATATATGTGCTGTCGGCGGAAACACCAGAG
>CAMUZD010000309.1 GCA_947165115.1 uncultured Clostridia bacterium | reverse complement strand
GAGGCCGCTTCTCTCATAGATTGCGGGCAGGACGGAGCTTGTCGCGAGGGTGATGATATTGCCGATGAGACCGACCGCGGCGAACATTCCGTCGATTCTCTCGCCCGTGATATACTGCTGATAGTCTCTGATATCCGCGTTGAGGCTCGGGCCGATGAAGTGGCCGAGCGCGGTGATGAGACCGTTTACGAAAAGGCAGGAGAGCAGTATCCATATCACTCCGCCGCCCTTCATGCGGATAATCGGCAGGAGCAGTGCAATCAGGAAAATATTCATCATGTTGCTGACGATGAGCACTTTCTTCTTGCCGTATTTTCTTATGAGCGCGGGGCCGAAAAGATTCGGCCAGAGCGAGGCGTTGCCGTAAATTGCGGTCACCAGCGCATACTGGCCTGCCGAGCAGGCATTCTGATAATTATACATCCAGCCGAGAATCTGACCGAACGAGCCCTCGAGGAAGCCGATCCAGCCTGCGAGCGAGATTATCCAGAAATATTTATTGCGCATGACGGCGCGGAAGGCGTCTGCAAATCTTATCTGAATCACGCGGCTCTTCGGCTGAACTATTCTCTCATTCGCGTTGACATAGACGAGCATCGAGACCGCGAAACCGACTATCAGCATCGGCGGATAGAGCACTCTGTAAACGCGCAGGTCGTAGAGGGTGTTGTTCCCCGTAATCAGCTTCGCGGCAATCGGCAGAAAAATGCCCGCTATCGAGGGTGAAAAATTCTCAACCACCGAGCGAACTGCATAGACATCCGTTCTCTCAATCGTATTCGGCGAGATGACGTTAATAAGACTCTCATAGGCGTCATTGTAGAAATTATAGAAAAACTGGAAGCCGATATTGAAGAGCAGGACAACGGCGCACTTGACCGGATCGCTCATCTTTTCATAGGGAGCCCAGATGAAGCCGATGCCGAGCAGGACGGACGGAATACCCATCTTGAGAATATAGGGCAGATATTTGCCCTTCATGCTGCGGGTATTGTCTATCATATTCGCCCTGAGCGCGGTCAGCGGGAAGCCCGAGAGAATCGAGATGATGTAAATCACATACATCGCCGAAGGCTTGATGCCTATCGTGTTGCCGATAAGCACATTGCCTATGCTGATTATCATGTTCGCAACGCAGTAGACGATGAATTTGACGCCCATACCGCCAACGGCGATGGAAGCAATCTCCCTGAACGGAACAAACCTGCCCTCGGGCGGGGTTTTCCAGTTTTTTTTCAGCGTCTGCGGAAGAGACCTGAGTTTATCAATAAGCTCCATAACAACCTCCTGCACGAGATTTATAATTTATCTTAACATAACGGTTATTTATTATCAATATAAATTGACAAAATGCCCCGTAAAATATATAATACTATTAATCAGCGAAGAAAGAGGTATATTTATGGGAAACAAACCGATCGTATATTTCACAAGGGATTTAAGCGCCGAAGGTCTGCTTAAAATATATGACAGGGTGAGTGCAAATCTCACCGGTAAAATCGCCGTTAAGCTTCACACCGGCGAAAAGAACGGTCCGAATATCATCCCCCGTCAGTGGGTGAAAGAGCTTTTTGAAAAGAAACTCGATGAAAATGCCGCAATCATAGAGACAAACACGTATTATGAGGGCGACAGATACACGACAGCACAGCACCGCGAAACTCTGAAAGTCAACGGCTGGACATTCTGCCCCGTCGATATTACCGATGACAAGGGCACCGTAATGCTCCCCGTCACGGGCGGCAAGTGGTTTACGGAAATGTCGGTCGGCGAGAGCATGACCGGCTATGATTCCCTGCTCGCGCTCACTCATTTCAAGGGCCATATGATGGGCGGCTTCGGCGGCTCGAATAAGAATATCGGCATCGGCTGCGCGGACGGCAGAATCGGCAAAAAAATGATTCACACCCGCGAGGGCTCTTCAAATCTCTGGAGCATTGCCGAGGAAGAACTTATGGAGCGCATCTCCGAATCCACCAAGGCAACTATCGATTATTTCGGCGAAAAAGTTTCATATATTAATGTTATGCGCAATATGTCCGTCTCCTGCGATTGCGAGGGAACAGCGGCTCAGCCGGTCGTGACACCGAACGTCGGCATCATCGCTTCGCTCGATATCCTCGCGGCGGATAAATGCTCGGTTGACCTCATCTACGCGATGAAGGAAGAGGACAGGCACGATCTCGTTGAGAGAATGGAGACGCGCAAGGGGCTCAGACAGCTCAGTTATATGAAGGAACTCGGTATGGGCAGCGACGATTATGTCATAATCGATATCGACAACGGCGATAAGGAAATAACCCCCGCCGAAGCGGTTGCCCACGTTGTTCCTTTTGAAGAATAAGGAGGAAATATTATGAAAAAAGTTATTTCGGTGATTCTTATCGCTATCGTCGTGATTTCATGCCTCGGCATAATGGGCTCCGCGGCATCGTCAAAGAAATCTTACTGGGTTACCTGCAAGACAGCCGCCGATGTGCTTGATTTCACTCTTGAGGGCGGCAAGCACGCCGTTCCCATCAGAGTTGTCAAAGCCGGTCTCAAAAAAGACGGCATCGTCTGCTGGGCCTATCTCGTAACGCTGGTCGGCGTTGAGAGCGGCACAAAGCAGAATAACAATATTGAAAACTGCCTCAAAGCCGGAATCGGCAAGACCGGCGAATATTTCGCAGAGGCTAAGCAGATAATACTCGATAAAGTTCCGAAGGGAGCGAATCTTGTGCTCGCGGGCCACTCCCTCGGCGGAATGACGGTTCAGCAGCTCTCCGCTGATGCCGATATAAAGGCAAATTATAAGATTCTCAACACCCTGACCGCCGGCTCGCCCTATATCCCGGTCAAAGAGGACAGAGAGGGCACTCTCCACCGCCTCGCAGACAGAGGAGACGCCATCCCCTGGATGAGCGTCGGCCTTATTACCGATACTCAC
>CAMUZD010000308.1 GCA_947165115.1 uncultured Clostridia bacterium | reverse complement strand
AGCCGATTGAGAGAACCGCGTCGCTCGCCTTATCCGCCTTGCAGATGGCGACCGCCTCGTCGAGAGTGACGCACATCGGCTTTTCGAGCAGGACGCTCACGCCGTGGTTGAGCGCGTAAATCGTGCACTCCGCGTGGGTTGCGTTATAGGTGCAGACGCTGACGGCGTCGCACATACCCGAATCGATAAGTTCCTTGTGGCTCGGGAAAAACTTGACATTTTCGCCCACATTGTATCTCTCGCAGAATGCCTCGGCCTTGCCGGGGATAAGGTCTGCCAGCGCGACTATCTCAACATCGGGGCATTTCTGATAAGCCTTGACATGTGCCTCGGCTATCCAGCCCGTTCCTATAATACCGACTTTCACTTTTTTGGAAAGGTCTCTGACCTTTTCACCGGTCTGATCTTTTTTAAAAGCGTCAGATAGCTGGTGATGTGGTTACCGGCGATCCAGCCGGTTCCGATGATACCGACCTTGAGCTTTTTGCTCATATCAATTTCTTTTTTTGCGCTGTGATCCTCTTTGAAAGCATCAAGAATGTTCTCTGACATATTTATCCTCCTTATTACCAGCCGAGTGATTTAAGATATTCTCTGCTGAGTTTTACCGAATTGAGCGGGGTGTCGCCTTCTGCCGGGTTATCCTGCTCGACGACTACCCATTCCGAGCCCGCTTTGAGCGAGGCATCGAGAATTGCGGGCATATCCTGAACTCCGTGCCCGACGGGCATGAATGAAAATGTATTTGCCGCCGCTTCCTCTTCATTGTCATCAATTCCGATGAGTTTATAGAGCGGCTTGTCGGACTTCTGCCCCTTGAAATCTTTCAGATGAACAACGGGGGAGCGGCCCGAATATTTAAGAATATAGCCTGCGGGATTTTCGCCGCCGACATTGACCCAGCAGGTGTCGAGTTCCGTCTTGAGAAGGTCTTCGTCTATTGAATCATAAAGTATATCGAGCGCGTATTTGCCGTCAATCTTCACGAATTCAAAATCGTGGTTGTGATAGAGGAGCTGAATGCCGAGTTTCTTCGCTTCTTCCGCGATTTTTCTGATTCCCTCGATTGTCGCTTCCCAGCCGTCCGTGCCCGGTCTGCATTCCTCTGTAAGATAGGGGACCGCGACGTATTTACAGCCGATTTCGGCGTAATCCTTGAGCACCCCTGCGGGGTTTTCGAGCATGTCATAGTAGGGAACGTGCGCCGATATCGGGGTGATACCGATTTCTTTGCAGAAAGCGGCGATCTTTGCCGGCTCGTTGCCGAAGAGTCCTGCGAATTCCACTCCGTCATAACCGAGTTCCTTCATTTTGCGGATGGTTCCGAGTAAATCCTTTTCGGCTTCGTCCCTGACTGAATAGAGCTGAACCGCTACGGGTAAACTCATAATTATCATCTCTCTTTCGGAGTATTTAATTGTCCATTTCAAATGATATCATATAATTCGTCAATATACAAGAAATTATTTTATAAAAATCAAAATTTACTCTTTTATTTTTGCG
Organism: uncultured Clostridia bacterium; assembly: GCA_947165115.1. GTDB lineage: Bacteria > Bacillota > Clostridia > Oscillospirales > Acutalibacteraceae > CAG-177. Next base: position 1,428 of record CAMUZD010000308.1, on the reverse strand, counting down.
CAACATATAGTATAATCGGTATATAATATTATCTATATATTGTCCGGAGGCGTTATGGGAAGAGCTTCATCCAAAGTGAATAAAAATATTTATCAGCTCTCGCGCGAGGAGTGCGGGCTGACCAGGGCTCAGGCGAGCGAAAAGCTGGTCTGGATATCCGACTCGAGAATTGAAAAAATCGAGAGCGGGAAATGCGCCGCCACTCCCGAGGAGGTCCTCGAGATGGCGAAGGCATATAAGAAGCCAGGCCTCTGCAACCACTATTGCAGCAACGAGTGCGCGATAGGCAAAAAATATGTTCCCGAAATCGAGGAGAAGTCGCTCTCCGAAATCGTGCTCGAAACTCTTGCCCTGCTGAATAAACTGCAGGGGCAGAAGGACCGCCTTATCGAAATCACTTCCGACGGCGTTATTCACGATGACGAAATCAAGGATTTCGTGATGATAAATCACTATCTCAAGCATATATCAATGAATGTCGACAATCTCAAACTCTGGTTTGATGAAAAAATCGAATCGGGCGAGGTCAACAGAGACATTCTCAAAAAAGTCATCGACGAGCTCGGCGAAAATATCTGACAGACCGCGTCTGTTGAATATATATGGGATAACGGAGGTAAATTATGAATCTCAAGACTACATTCTTAACCAGAATCGTTTCGGTATTGCTTACTTTTCTGATTCCGCTCAATCTGTGGATGTCTTTCCATCCCGGTGCCAAGATTGACCCGAATGTCAAAGAGGTGCTCGAGAAAACCGGCGGCTTTATGAAGGGCTGCTGCCACACCAATCAGGATTACGACCTGCTCGAGGGCGCGAATATTGAGTGGACCCGCAAGGATATTCCCTTCCCCTATAATAAAGACGGCTCCCTCTCCGAATACTATCTCAGCTGGAAAAAGGAGATGAAGCAGTATCACGACAACGGCATCAAAGTCTTTGCCATCACTCCTTATCCCCATGATTATATCGATTACGGCCTCGACCCGCGCAAACCCGAAAACAGGGCCGCAATCCAGAAGATTGCGAAATTCTATGTCAAGGACCTCGCAGGTATTGTCGGCGCATTCCAGATAACAAACGAAATGGGTATCGACCGTTTCACCCTGCCTCTGACTCTTGAAGAGGCCGTTGATTTTATCGCTATGCACGCCGAGGTAATGTATAAGGAAACAAGAAATTCCAATGTCATTATCGGCTACAATATCGCGAATCCGACCGTTGCGATAAAGATGCTCAAATACAGCAAATGGATTGACTATATCGGCCTCGATCTCTATATCGGCTGCTTCGAGGAATTTGTTCACGATATCAATCTCTTCCCCGTCCTGCTCGGCATCATCCGCGGCGTTTCCCAGAAGCCGCTGATTCTCTGCGAATTCGGCTATATCGGCTACGGCGAGGCGCTCAGCAAATCCGAAAAGAAAG
>CAMUZD010000307.1 GCA_947165115.1 uncultured Clostridia bacterium | reverse complement strand
TCAGCGGCAAGCTTGTCAGCATTCAGGGTGGAGAATACACACTGGAAGAGACAATCGCTGTTGTTGAGACGGAGAAAGGCGAGAAGAAAGAAATATCACTTCTTCAGAAATGGCCGGTCCGTGTCGGACGTCCTTATAAAGAAAAATTATCCCCGACCGTTCCGCTGGTTACAGGTCAGCGTGTTATCGACTGTCTGTTCCCAATCGCAAAAGGTGGTACGGCTGCTATTCCGGGACCATTCGGATCCGGCAAGACAGTCACACAGCATCAGCTTGCTAAGTGGGCAGAAGCTGACATCGTCGTCTACATCGGCTGCGGCGAGCGCGGAAACGAGATGACCGACGTTCTGAACGAGTTCCCGGAACTGAAAGACCCGAAGACAGGATACTCCCTGATGGAACGTACCGTCCTGATCGCAAATACATCAGATATGCCGGTTGCTGCACGTGAAGCATCCATCTATGTAGGTATTACCATTGCTGAGTATTTCCGTGATATGGGCTATTCTGTCGCATTGATGGCAGACTCCACATCCCGTTGGGCAGAGGCCCTTCGTGAAATGTCCGGACGTCTGGAAGAAATGCCTGGTGAGGAAGGTTACCCGGCATACCTCGGAAGCCGTCTGGCTCAGTTCTATGAGAGAGCGGGTAGAGTCATCTCCCTCGGCTCGGATGAGCGTGAGGGCGCACTCTCGGTTATCGGCGCGGTTTCGCCTCCCGGCGGTGACATTTCAGAGCCCGTTTCCCAGGCAACCCTGCGTATCGTCAAGGTTTTCTGGGGCCTCGATTCGGCTCTTGCTTATAAGAGACATTTCCCCGCCATCAACTGGCTTACCAGCTACTCGAACTACGCCGATTCCCTAGGCAAATGGTTCAATGAAAATGTCAATCCCGAGTGGACGGTCCTTCGCGGCAGAATCATGGCTCTGCTCTCGGATGAGGCCTCGCTCGATGAAATAGTCAAGCTCGTCGGTATGGATGCTCTCTCGCCCTCCGACCGTCTCAAGATGGAGGCGGCGAGGTCAATCCGCGAAGACTTCCTTCACCAGCTTGCATTCCACGAGGTTGATACTTATTCCTCACTCAACAAGCAGTATTGCATGATGAAGCTTGTCATCAAGTATTATGATGAATCGCTCGCAGCCCTCGGCAACGGCGCGAATATCAATGAGATAGTCGCCCTGCCCGTCAGAGAGGCAATCGGCAGATTCAAATATGTTCCCGAAGAGAACGTAAACGACGAATTCAAGAAGATTTCCGACGATCTCAGCTATCAGATAAAAGTCGCCGAGTCAAATAAGGAGGATTACTGATGCCTAAAGAATACAGAACTATTCAGGAAGTAGCCGGTCCTCTTATGCTCGTGCGCGAGGTCGAAGGCGTTGCATACAACGAGCTCGGCGAAATTGAGCTTGCAGACGGCGAAAAGAGAAGATGCCGCGTGCTTGAAATAGACGGCACCAACGCTCTCGTTCAGCTTTTTGAGGATTCCACCGGTATCAACCTTGCCGACAGTGTTGTGCGCTTCACCGGAAGACAGATGGAGCTCGGCCTTTCACTTGATATGCTCGGCAGAGTTTTCGACGGCCTCGGCAGACCGATTGACGGCGGCCCCGAAATCATTCCCGAGAAGAGAATGGATGTAAACGGCGTTCCCATCAATCCCGCCGCGAGAAGCTATCCGCAGGAATTCATCCAGACCGGCGTTTCCGCCATTGACGGCCTCAACACCCTCGTCAGAGGTCAGAAACTCCCGATTTTCTCTATGAGCGGTCTTCCCCACGCTCAGCTCGCCGCGCAGATTGCGAGGCAGTCAAAGGTAAGGGGCAAGGATGAGCAGTTCGCGGTTGTTTTCGCCGCGATGGGTATCACTTTCGAGGAGAGCGACTATTTTGTTCAGTCCTTCCGCTCGACCGGCGCTCTTGACAGAACAGTCATGTTCTCAAACCTTGCGAATGACCCTGCTATTGAGAGAATAGCGACTCCCAAAATGGCGCTCACAGCCGCCGAATATCTTGCATTTGACAAGGGAATGCACGTTCTCGTCATACTGACCGATATTACCAACTACGCGGACGCCCTGCGTGAGGTTTCCGCCGCGCGTAAAGAAGTTCCCGGCCGCCGCGGTTATCCCGGATATATGTATACCGACCTCGCTTCAATATATGAGAGAGCCGGCAGGCAGAGAGGCAAAGAGGGATCAATCACGATGATTCCGATTCTCACCATGCCTGAGGATGACAAGACTCATCCGATTCCCGACCTCACCGGATACATCACCGAGGGTCAGATTATCCTCGACCGTGAACTTTACAGAAAGGGCGTCAACCCGCCCATCAACGTTCTTCCTTCCCTTTCGAGACTTAAGGATAAGGGTATCGGCAAGGGCAAGACCAGAGAGGATCATTCAAACACGATGAATCAGATTTTTTCGGCCTACGCCAGAGGCAAGGATGCAAAAGAACTTATGGTCGTTCTCGGCGAAGCCGCGCTTACCGATATGGATAAGCTCTATGCAAAATTCGCCGATGAATTCGAAAGCGTATATGTTTCCCAGGGTTATGAGACCAACAGAGACATTGAGGAAACTCTCGATATCGGCTGGAAGCTGCTTGAAATCCTTCCGAGAAGCGAGCTCAAGAGAATCAGCGACGCTTTCCTCGATAAGTATTACGGCAAAGTCTGACGGGGTGATGATATGGCACAGATTATAACCATCGCACGCGGCATGGGCAGCGGCGGGCGCACCATCGGGAAGATGCTTTCCGACGCGCTGAAGATAAAGTACTACGACAAGGATCTTATCAAGCTCGCAAGCGAGGCCAGCGGCATTAACGAAGCGTTCTTCGGGCGGGTGGACGAGAAGCTGAAAGGCTTGTTCGTTATCCGTGAGGGCGTTTACAAGGGCGGCGTTATCGACCCATCGAGCAAGGA
>CAMUZD010000306.1 GCA_947165115.1 uncultured Clostridia bacterium | reverse complement strand
GGCTCCGCGGCTCGGGCTGCAGAGTGGGCATAACCACTTCCAAAAAAATCGGAAGCGCGGTAGAGAGAAACAGATGCCGCCGCGTAATCAGAGCGGCCTGGTCTTCTCTTGATACGCAGGTTACCGGGGATTGGGACATAGTCTTTGTTGCAAGGCACAAAACAAAAATTCTGAAAACTCCCGCCGTGGCTTCGGCCATGTCGAAACAACTCACACAACTCGGAGTTATACGAAAAACCTGAAAAGGGGGAGGGCAGATGAAAAATATTCTGCTTAAAATGATACGCTTTTATCAGAAGCATATTTCTCCGCTTTTGCCCCCTATGTGCAGGTATTACCCGACCTGCTCGAATTACGCAGTTCAGGCGATTCAGATTCACGGAGCGTTCAAAGGGACGCTGCTCGCCATACTGCGGCTTATGAGATGCAATATTCTCTTTCCCGGCGGCTATGATCCGGTGCCGCCAAAGAAACACAGACACTCGGAGGACAGGAAATGATAGGCCTTTATAAAGTGCTGGGCGTTCCTTTCGGATTTCTGCTCAAGCTGATTTACGAAACCATCGGTTTCGGCAATTTTGCCATATCGATAGTTTTGCTCACTCTCATTGCGAGACTGATTCTCATTCCCTCAAGTATTCATCAGCAGAAGGGAATGGCGAAAACTCAGCGTATGCAGTCCAAAATCCGCAAGATTCAGGAGAAATACGCGGGCGACCAGCGCAGGATTCAGGAGGAGACGCAGGCTCTCTATCAGCGCGAGGGTTATAACCCGATGAACGCCGGCTGCGGAGCTCCGATGATTATCCAGTTCCTCATCCTCTTCGGCCTTATCGGCGCGATTTACTATCCGCTTTCAAATTTCCTCAGGGGTATTCCCGCTGCGGAAATAACGACTCTTACCTCGCTCATCACCTCTTTCAAGCCGACCAATATGGCAAAGAGCACAATTATGGATGAGCTTCTCGTCGTTCAGAATATCAGGGAAATCGCCGCCGAAGCGCTTTCAAAAGGAGTGTCCCAGGCAACAATTGACAAGATAAGCGCCATTAACTTCTCATTTTTCGGCCTTTTCGACCTCGGAGATATACCGAAGAATTTCAAATTCCCGCATATTATCTGGGCAATTCCGGTATTATCCACGGTCTCGACCCTCGCGTCATCTCTCTATTCGATGATAAAGCAGAAGGATCAGCAGCAGAATGCGGCCGCCGCAAAATCCATGGGCTGCATGACTGTAGGCATGGCTGGCCTGTCTCTGTGGTTTGTTGTCTCTTACCCCGCAGGTATCGGTATTTACTGGATCGCATCCGGTTTGTTCGGATTTATTCAGAGTGTATTGATCGGCCATTTTTATTCTCCCAAAAAGGTCCTCGCCAAATTGATGGTTGAAGAGACAGTTGAGCGCCGGTCAAGGGAAAACAACATCAAGTTTGCCGCGAAGGTAAACGAAGAAAAGTAAATTCAGGTGGTGAATTTCGTTGATTAAAGAAGCAATCGGCAAAGGTGCAACAGCCGATGAAGCTTATCAGGCTGCTCTCGCGAAGCTCAACGCTCCCGAAGATGCAGAAGTTAAGCATGAAGTAATAGCTCAGGCAAAGCCGAAAATTCTCGGTATATTCGGCGGCTCAGACTGCGAAGTCAGAGCATACTATGAAATCGAAGAAGATAAATTTGCCTCGGTAAAGGCATATCTCAATACAATTCTCGCGTCTCTCGGCGCAGAGAATCCCGAAATCGATATCAAGGTTGAAAACGGTGAAGACGTCAGGATCGAAATCAACTGCGGCGATGATTACGGCTCCGTAATCGGCAGAAGAGGCGAAACCCTTGACGCCATCCAGTATCTCACCCGCCTTGTTCTCAACAGAGCGACGGATGAATACAAGCGCGTTTCAATCAATGTCGGCAACTACCGCGAAAAGAGAGAGGCAACTCTCAGAGCACTTGCAAAGAAGAATGCGGCAAGAGTCAGAAAATACGGCAGAAACGTCGTGCTCGAGCCCATGAATCCCTATGAGCGCCGTATTATCCATACGACAATTCAGGAGATTGAAGGCGTTACCTCCCATTCAGTCGGTTCCGATGATGAGCGCAAGGTTGTCATCACTCTTGAGGAAGGCGTAAAGCCCCTCAACGGCGGCGGATACAACAAGGGCGGCTACAATAAGGGCCGCGGCGGATACAACAAGGGCGGTTACAACAGAAACCGCGGAGGCAGAGGCGGCAATAATTCCTCCGCACCCGTAGCTCCCTCAAGAGAGCCCCGCAGCGACACAGCCGGCACTCTCTACGGTAAAATCGAAGTAAATAAAGATTAAAAGCAAAAAGCACGGATGCAACCATCCGTGCTTTTTATATTTGAAATTAAATAGCATTAAAAACAGCGGCTGTCGTCTGACAGCCGCTCACTTTATCTTATTTATTATCCTCGATATACTTCATCAGTTCTTCAACCGTTGAGATATTGATGATGTCATTATTCGGCAGGGAAATTCCGAATGTATCCTCGATTTCAACCGCCATATTTATCATATCGAGCGAGCTCATTCCGATATCGCCTCGAAGGGATGAATCGGGCTTTATTTCGCTCGGGTCAATGTCTATATAATTGGTGATTATTTCAGCTAACTGTTCAAGCATTTCGTTCATCTTTCGGTATCCTTTCAGTCAATGTTATCAAGTATTTCTTTGAGCGTGATGTCGGGATTCGAGCAGCCCATTACAAGCGCCTTTACCGTATTATCCTGAAGGCGGTCGATATCCGCGGTTGAGATGGTATCCGTTCTGTGAAGATAGGCGAATCTCAGACCGCCGGTGACGGAATCCTTCATAGTGTATGTATAAAGAGGCATGACGTAATGGCCGATGCTGTAGCCGTGGAATTCATATTCCCAGCCGTTCATTGTGCTGTTTTCAAGCGGGAACCAGGAAAA
>CAMUZD010000305.1 GCA_947165115.1 uncultured Clostridia bacterium | reverse complement strand
GGTACTGTTAATCAGGTTTCTTATGGCACTCCTATGGGAAGAAAGAGCAAGGATAACTATACCCGCCTCGCCGAGGAGAGAGAGCAGAAGAGACTCGAGAGAGAGGCTGAGGAAGAGGAGAGAAGAAGGCTCGAAGAGGAGGAGACCGAGCGTGCTCTCGCCGAAGAATCAAGGCGCAGAGCGAGCATTCCTCCGGAGCTCTTTACCGATGAGACAAAAAAAGAAAAGCCCGGCGAATTCACCTCGGGCAGCGATATTTCAATAAAGATTCCGACTGTTCCCGGAGCGGGCGGCGGAGCGCTTGCCGAGCCTGCAATGCCTGTTATCGTTGATACGGGCGCGGCGGCCGCGGCAGTTCCCGCATCTCTTACCGTTGCCGGTGCGGCGGCCGAAGCCGTAAAGGTCCCCGGTAAGGTTGGCAAAAAAGCTAAGGAAAAGAAAGCCGGAAAGGCAGAGAAAGCCGAAAAGACAGCTCCCGAAGTCGAAAAGCCGGCTCAGCCCGATGTCCGCAAGGTCAATTCCGAGGAATATATTATGCCTCCGATTGACCTGCTTGAACCTCCTCAGTTTGATACTTCTGTCACAAATCTTGCGGAGAGACAGCTTCAGGGCGCAAATAAGCTTATAGAAACGCTCGAAAGTTTCAAAATCAGAGCGCAGATTACAAATATTGTCAGAGGTCCTTCGGTCACGAGATATGAGCTTGTGCCGGAGGCGGGCGTGCGTATTTCGAAGATTACCGCGCTCTCCGACGATCTGGCAATGCGTCTTGCCGCGAAGAGCGTCAGAATAGAAGCTCCGATTCCCGGCAAATCTGCAATCGGCATCGAAGTTCCCAATGAAACGAAGTCCATGGTTACCATGCGCGAGCTCATTGACACCGACGATTTCAGAAGAGCAAGCGCAAAGAGCAAGCTCAGCATCGCTCTCGGCAAGGATATCACGGGCAAACTCATTATTGCCGATATTGCAAAAATGCCGCATCTGCTTGTTGCCGGCACTACGGGTTCCGGTAAATCCGTCTGCCTCAATTCAATGATAGTTTCAATTCTTTACAATGCTACTCCTGAAGAAGTTAAGCTTGTGATGATTGATCCGAAGCAGGTTGAGTTCACCAAGTATAACGGCATAGGACATCTTGAAATACCCGTTGTTTCGAATCCCCGCAAAGCCACCGGCGCTCTCGGCTGGGCGGTCAGCGAAATGGAGAAAAGATACAGAGTTTTCTCCGAGTATGGTGTCAGGGATATTGCGGGATTCAACAAGCTTTGCAGGGGTAATAAAGACCTTGAAAAGATGCACCGCATCGTCATATTCATCGATGAGCTCTCAGACCTTATGATGACTGCGCCCAAAGAGGTTGAGGATTCAATCTGCCGGCTTGCGCAGATGGCGCGTGCCGCGGGTATTCATCTTGTTATTGCAACCCAGCGCCCGACTGTTGATGTTATCACAGGCCTTATCAAAGCGAATATTCCTTCAAGAATCGCGCTCTATGTTTCTCAGGCGAATGATTCGAGAATTATTATAGACAGAGGCGGAGCCGAGAAACTTCTAGGCAACGGCGATATGCTCTTTGCGCCCGTCGGCGCAGGCAGCCCGACCAGAGTTCAGGGCTGTTACATTGCCGATGACGAAGTTGAACGAATCGTTGCGCATATCAGGCAGCAGTCCGAGGCGCAGTATGATGACAGAATCATCCGCGAAATCGATGCGAAAGCCGCCGCAACTGACGGCAAACATGCCTCCGATACCGACACTGACGAAACGCTTGATCCTATGTATAATCAGGCGGCTGAGTGTGTTATTCAGGCCGGTCAGGCATCGACCACAATGCTCCAGAAAAAGCTCAAGCTCGGCTATGCCAGGGCTTCGAGAGTTATGGATCAGCTTGAGGAAACCGGCATTGTCGGCCCTGCAGAGGGTGCAAAACCCAGGCAGGTGCTTATCACTTCGCAGGAATGGTATGAGCGTCAGGCGCTCGCAGAGAGCACCGGCAAACAGCCGTATAATATCCAAATGGACTTCACGGATTTAGACAAGAAGCCCGATATCGTTCCCGATGATGACGAGTCTGATTATAATGAAGACGAATATGAAGAGGATGATATTGAAGAGGCGGATGAAGAATCATCCGCAGAAGAGACTGACGATTTTGCCGACATCTATGAGGATGAAGACGAAACGGTAAAACAGGATGAACCGGCTGATGAAACCGAAGAAGACGGCTTTGCCGATATATATGAGGATGAAGAGGAAGAAGAATCCGCAGAGACGGATGATGTGGAAGTTGTATTCATCCCCGAAGAGCCCGTGACCGAAGAGTCCGGTGAGCCGGAAATCCCGGCGCAGGAGAGCGAAGAACTGCCCGAGGAAGTTGAGCTTGGCGATTTCAGCGCGGATGAACCCGAGGAAGTCGTTCTCGAAACCGGTGAAGAGCCGCAGGAAACTCCCGCAGACGATACGGCCGACGATTCCGATGATTCAGGTGATTTTGATGACGGCTACTATGACGATGACGATGATTTCTCCGATCCGCTTCTGAATATTGACGATATTTTCGCGGATGACAATGCATCGTCGGATGATGACGAATTCTGATATGAGTTTTCTGCCTGTAACAAAAGAGGATATGAAGGCGCGCGGATGGGACGAGGTTGATTTTGTCTATGTGAGCGGCGACGCTTATGTCGATCATCCGTCCTTCGGCGCGGCGATAATTACCAGAGTGCTCGAAAATGCGGGCTTCAGGGTTGCGTTTCTTGCGCAGCCCGATTGGAGAAGCAGCGCTGATTTCGGGCGCTTCGGCAAACCCAGGCTCGGTTTTATGGTGACCAGCGGCAATATCGATTCAATGGTCGCTCATTATACTGTCGCCAAAAAGCCGAGGAGCAGGGATTTCTATTCACCCGGCGGCAGGGCAGGCCTCAGGCCGGA
>CAMUZD010000304.1 GCA_947165115.1 uncultured Clostridia bacterium | reverse complement strand
TACACGTCATAAGCCGAAAACACCTCACAGTTTTTCTGCGAGGCGACGGGAATTCTTATTCTGTAAGCTCTGCGAGGATTGCGGCCGCCTTTGTGCATCCCGGGCAGAGACAGTTGACAGCTCCGTTTGCCTTTGCCTCAACGCCCTGCTTATGCATCAGCTGAGCGACGACCTCATCATTCATATTAAGGCAGTATTCGCTCTGAGTGAAGGCAATATAGTCGTCTATGGTGCAGATATCGTCCCTGAGCTCCGCGATGAGATTTGCGGGGTCTGCTTCGCCTGTTTTTTCAGCGCTCTCAAGGAATTCCTTCGCCGCCTGCTGCAACTCGGGGCAGACATAGACCGTGAGCATATCCTTTATTTTTTCGATGAGTTCAGATGAAACTTTCATATTTTTGCCTCTCTTTTCTTTTTTTGACATTATATCAAAACGATGAGTGAATTTCAATATTGCAGATATGAGCAATTTATGATATATTTATTAAAAATCACGGAGAGAGAATATAATGATTATTGACTTTCACACACATTGTTTTCCGGAGAGAATAGCGGAAAAATCAATGAATATACTTAAAAACCGCTCGGGAATCATCCACCCCTCGCATAACGGAACACCGGCCTCGCTGGTAGAAACGCAGAGAAGAGCGGGGGTTGATTACAGCGTAATTCTCAATATCTCAACTAATCCGCACCAGCAGAGAAGCGTCAACAATTTCGCGATTTCCCTGCTCGGTTATGAAGGGGTCATCCCCTTCGGCTCGGTGCATCCCGACAGCGAAGATATATTTGAGGAGCTTGAGCGGCTGAAGGAAGCGGGAATAAAGGGCATTAAATTCCATCCCGATTATCAGGACTTCTTCTGCGATGAGGAGAGGATGATTCCGGTATATGAAAAAATCGCGCAACTCGGTTTCGTAACCGTTTTTCACTGCGGCCTCGATATGGGCCTGCCCTATCCGATTCACTGCTCCGCTCAGCGTCTGAGCCGTATTCTGCCGGTCTTCGGCGGCGCGCCCGTTGTCGCGGCTCATTTCGGCGGCCTTGCCGATTATGAGAACACCATGAAATATCTCTGCGGCAAGGATGTTTACCTCGATACCGCCTACTGTTTCGGCACTCTGCCGCCCGTAGCCGCAAGGGAGATAATAAAACTTCACGGCGCGGATAGAATATTGATGGCAAGCGACGCCCCCTGGAACGATCCCGCGGACAGCATCGCGCTCGTAAAAATAATCGCTCCCGACGAGGAGAGCGAAAAGAAGATTCTCAGCGGCAACGCCGAAAAACTGCTCGGAATATGAAAAACACCCACAGAGCGGAAGAATAATCACATAATGATTCGCTTATCGTGTTTGCGGGGCGCCGAGGTCGTCGCCCCCTACGATGTTCAGCATATCCTGCAGGCGGGCGGATAATATCCGCCTCTACGAAAGCGCATAAATATAACAGCCCTCTCAGTTTGAGAAGGCTGTTTTTTATACGCCGCATCCGACGGAAAGCTTAATCATAATTCCGGATTCCGCTTTCCTCATTCAGAATTTACCTGTAGAGCGGGCCGTAGTTCTCGCAGGCGCGGTAGTCGGCTCCCTCGAGATCCTTTGTTCCGAATGCACCCCAGCAGGCGGGTCTGAATATCTTTTCATCGGGAACATTGTGAAGGGCTACGGGGATTCTGAGCATCGAAGCGAGGGTGATTATATCCGCGCCGATATGGCCGTAGCTGATGGCGCCGTGGTTTGCGCCCCAGTTATTCATCAGGTCATAAGCGGAAGCGAATGCGCCTTCGCCGGTAACTCTCGGAGTGAACCAGGTGCAGGGCCAGGTGTAGTCGGTTCTCTTCCAGAGAATGTCGCTGACCTCATCGGGAAGAGCGACGGTCCAGCCCTCAGCAATCTGAAGCACGGGGCCGAGTCCTCTGACCCAGTTGATTCTTATCATAGTGGCGGGCATCTCCGCTCTGGTAAGGAAGCGGGCCGAATATCCGCCGCCGCGGAAATAGCCGTTATCGGCAGCGCACCATTCAGTCGCCTTGAGCATCTTGTCAACATCGGCCTCGGTAACGTTATACCATTCCTTCATAACGCCGTTGCCGTTTTCATCCTTGACTTCGCCGCAGGCGTCAAGGCAGCAGGCGCCGGAATTTATAAGGTGGATAAGACCGTTCGCGTCCTTCGCGTGGCCTTCGATATCATAGCCGGTAACTCTTTTGATGCTCTCGCCGCTCCAGTGGGTGCGGACATCGGCGAACATCTGGGCTTTATTGGTGAGCAGGCTCATGAGAAGCATGCTCGCGGCATTGAGAGTGTCGTTTTCGGTAGCGAAAACATAGGGGGCGCGGATGCCGTTCCAGTCAAAGGAAGTGTTGAGAATCGCCTCAACGAAGTCGGCATTCGGCCAGTGGTCGGTCCACTGTCTCTGGCCCTGGAATCCGCCCGCGATGGCGTTGTGGCCGACGGCCTCCTCGCCGAATTCGCCGGCAAGCTTGTCATTGCCGTTCATAAGGTCTTTTACGATGCAGGCCATCTTGACCGTGAATTCCCAGTCCTTTTCCTTCTGCTCGTCGCTCTTTCGAACGAAATCGGGGTTTTTATCAAAGCCCTCGGGGCAGTTTGCCTTGACCCAGGCGAGTGCTTTCTGATATTCCTCCTCGTCATAGATGCCTTCGTCCATTCTGCGGAGAATCTCAACCTCGTCAACGCTCTCGACTCTCATTCCGAGATATGCCTCGAAGAAATCGGGAGTAATCTGCGAGCCGGCAATGCCCATACACATTGAACCGATCTGGAGATAGGATTTGCCGCGCATTGTGGTCGCGGCGATACCCGCTCTCGCGAAGCGGAGAAGCTTCTCTTCAACATCGGCGGGAATCTCTTTATCATTCGCCTCCTGAACCTCTCTGCCGTAGATGCCGAATGCCGGAAGCCCCTTCTGGGCGTG
>CAMUZD010000303.1 GCA_947165115.1 uncultured Clostridia bacterium | reverse complement strand
TTATAATCGTGATTGCCGCATACGCTTATGTGGTCGGCGGAGGTTCGGTTTTCAAAGGGCAGATGGAGGGCAAAACCATCCGCGCGAGAGTGCTCAGCATTAATAATACCGAGCAGGTCAACGCCACAGGCGAGGTAAACACGGTTAAAATATCGTTCAGTGCCCAGGCTCTCAGTTCGGAGCTTCGCGGAAAAACTCTTGAAGTAACTCAGGAGATTGATAAATCCTATGCGTTCAGCCCGCGCGAGGTGCGCGAGGGTGACAAAATTCTCATAGAGGCATATACCGAAAATAATTCCACCTCATATTACTTCGGAGATTATGTCCGTATTGCTCCGATTATCTGGCTCGGCGCAATATTCTGCATACTGATTATACTTTTCTCAAAAACGCAGGGGCTCAAAACAATTGTTTCGCTGGGTTTAACCTGCATGGCGGTCTTCGGTGTGCTCCTTCCTGCAATTCTCGACGGCAGGAATATCTATATTTGGAGCATACTCGTCTGCCTCTATATAACCGTAATAACACTTTCGATTATCGGCGGATTCAATAAAAAGACTCTCTGCGCCGCTATCGGATGTCTCAGCGGAGTTTTCTGCGCGGGGCTCATCACTGCAATTATGGATAAATTCCTGAATATGACAGGTCTTCTCGAGGAGGAATCGATTTACCTCTATCAGCTTTATCCCGATAATCCGATAAATATGAAAGGCATAATCTTCGCGATGATTATCGTCGGCGCGCTCGGCGCGGTAATGGATGTGGCAATGTCCATTGCATCATCGCTCTATGAACTCAGGGAAAAATCTCCGAATCTCGCTCCGAAACAGCTCATGAAATCGGGTTTCACGATCGGCGGAGATATGATGGGCACAATGGCAAACACGCTTGTTCTTGCCTATATAGGCAGCTCGCTTACCTGCGTTCTGCTCTATGTATCATATAACGCAAATCTCTCGCAGGTCATCAATAAAGAAAAAATTATCGCAGAGTTGCTGCAGGCGCTCGCCGGCAGTATGGGAATGCTGCTTACGCTTCCGCTCACCAGCGCTGTCTGTGCTCTGATATATTACGGGAAGGAGAAATCAAATGGCTCTCGTCAGGATGAACGATCTGCTCGTTGAAGCAAAGAAAGGCGGATACGCAGTCGGCAGCTTCAGCGTTGCAAATATGGAGATGGTTCTCGGCGTGCTTCAGGCGGTCGAGGAAACAAAAAGCCCCGCCATTTTACAGATAGCGGAGGTCAGATTAAAGCAGTCTCCTCTTGAGGTCATAGGTCCTCTTATGGTGGCGGCGGCTAAGAATTCATCTATGCCCGTTGCCGTTCATTTTGATCACGGCAAGACAGCCGAAAAGATTTCACAGTCGCTTGAAATCGGCTTCACAAGCGTGATGTTTGACGGCTCGCATCTGCCGTTTGAAGAAAACAGCGCTCTGACCGCCGAGGTCAATGCTCTGGCAAAGAAATACGGAGCAACCTGTGAGGGAGAAATCGGCTGCGTCGGCGGAAGCGAAGACGGCAGCGAGGATATAGCGATAAACTGCACCTCCCCTGCCCAGGCACTTGAATTCTGGGAGAAAACGAAGGTTGACGCTCTCGCCGTGGCTATCGGAAACGCTCACGGCAACTATAAGCTGGCGCCAAAACTCCGCTTTGATATTCTCGAAAAAACCGCGTCGCTTGTTCCCATTCCGCTCGTTCTTCACGGCGGCACAGGCATAGAGCCCGATGATTTCCGCAAATGCATCAAACTCGGAATTCATAAGATAAATATCGCAACCGCAACCTTTGACAGCGTAGAGAATTCGGTCAGAAACGCATACGCAGAAAGCTCAATCGGCGGCTACTATGATCTGCAGGCAGCCGAGGTTGAGGGCGCTTACAGAAACGCGATGAAGCATATTGAAATTTTCGGCTGCGCCGGAAAAGCATAATAAATAATTATTCGGAGGAATTTTTATGAGTATAATCAATTTTGACAGCACAAAACCGTTTGATGTCATCCCCATCGGCAGAGTTGCCATTGACTTCAACCCGACCGATATGAACAAGCCCCTCAGCGAGAGCTCCAATTTCAATAAGTATGTCGGCGGCTCGCCCGCAAACATCGCGGTCGGTCTTGCCCGCCTCGGCGCAAAATGCGGATTCATCGCGAGAGTGTCCGATGACCAGTTCGGCGACTATGTTGAGAATTATTTCAAGGCAGACGGCATTGATGTTTCCCACATATTCAGATGCGAAAACGGCGAGAATCTCGGCCTCACTTTCACGGAAATTCTCTCCCCCACCCAGAGCAGTATCCTCATGTATCGCGACGGAGTAGCGGATCTGCAGGTCTGCGTTGATGACGTTGACGAGGAATATATAAAGCAGGCAAAAGCCGTTGTTATTTCGGGCACGGCGCTCTGTGCTTCACCCTCAAGAGAGGCAGCTCTCAAAACTCTTTTCCTCGCGAAGAAAAACGGCGTGGTCGTTATCTTTGATATCGATTACAGATCCTACACCTGGAAAAACAAGGATGAAATCTCTCTCTATTATTCAATAGCCGCGAAAAACAGCGATATCATTCTCGGCTCAAGAGAGGAATATGATCTGACAGAGACGCTCGAAGGCGTATGCGCAAGCGACGAGGAGAGCGCGGCCCGCTGGTTCTCCTACGGCAACAAGATAGTCATCATCAAGCACGGCAAAGAAGGCTCCTGCGCTTATATCAATGACGGCTCGGCATATAAAGTTAAGCCCTTCCCCGTCAAGATGCTCAAGGGTTTCGGAGGCGGCGACGGCTACGCAAGCGCATTCATTTATTCACTGCTTCAGGGCAAAGAAATCGACAAGGCGCTTGAATACGAGCAGGTATACAAGTGGATTATGAAGCTCTTCGACCAGATTGTTTCCCTGATCGGAGGCGAGGAAATCTCTCTGGAAGATCTTTCGCAGATACTGGAT
>CAMUZD010000302.1 GCA_947165115.1 uncultured Clostridia bacterium | reverse complement strand
ATTCTCAAGCTGGGTTCTAATCATATTGACTCTCGCGGCTATATCCTTCTTGGAACCGGCGCCGTCAACGATGATGGTGTTCTCTTTGCTGATTTTGACCTGTCTTGCTCTGCCGAGCTGAGACATCTGGGTATCCTTGAGCTCAAGGCCGAGATCGGAGGTAATGACCTCGCCGCCTGTGAGAGCCGCGATATCCTGGAGCATTTCCTTTCTTCTGTCTCCGAAGCCGGGAGCTTTAACGCAGACACAGGTGAATACGCCGCGAAGCTTATTTACAAGGATGGTCGAGAGAGCTTCGCCCTCAACATCCTCGGCGATAATTACAAGCTTTCCGCCAGCATGCATGGTCTGCTCAAGCAGAGGAAGGATATCCTGAATATTGGAGATTTTTTTATCGGTGATAAGGATGTTAGCGTCGTCAATGACAGCTTCCATCTTATCTGTATCGGTAACCATATAGGGGGAAATGTAGCCGCGGTCAAACTCCATACCTTCGACTACTTCGCACTCTGTGGTGGCAATCTTTGATTCCTCAACGGTGATAACGCCGTCTGCGGTAACCTTTTCCATAGCCTCGGCGATAAACTTACCGACTTCCTCGTCGCCGGAAGAGATAGTGCCGACTCTGGCGATATCCTTGGAGCCTGCAACGGGCTTGGAATTCTTTTTGAGCTGAGCTACAACAACTTCAACGGCCTTGGCAATGCCCTTCT
Source organism: uncultured Clostridia bacterium (assembly GCA_947165115.1). Taxonomy (GTDB): domain Bacteria; phylum Bacillota; class Clostridia; order Oscillospirales; family Acutalibacteraceae; genus CAG-177. The sequence continues at coordinate 2,242 of CAMUZD010000302.1, read as the reverse complement.
TGACTTCCATCGGGTTTGCGCCTGCGGCAACATTCTTGAGGCCTTCTCTGATGAGAGCCTGAGCGAGCAGAGTAGCGGTGGTGGTGCCGTCGCCGGCAACGTCGTTGGTCTTGGTGGAAACTTCCTTTACAAGCTGGGCGCCCATATTCTCAAAGGGCTCCTCAAGCTCTACTTCCTTGGCGATTGTGACGCCGTCATTGGTGATGAGCGGAGCGCCGTATTTCTTATCGAGAACAACATTTCTGCCCTTGGGGCCGAGTGTGATTTTAACTGTATCGGCGAGCTTGTCAACGCCTGCCTGGAGAGCCTTGCGGGCCTCTTCGCCGTAAATAATCTGTTTTGCCATTGTTATTTCCTCCCTTATTTGGTAACTACTGCCAGAATATCACTCTGGCGGACTATAGTATATTCTTCCTTGCCGAGTTTTACTTCGGTGCCGGAATACTTGCCTGCGATAACCTTATCGCCGACTTTTACATACATTTTTACCTCTTTGCCGTCGACGAGTCCTCCGGGGCCGACTGCTACGACTTCGGCTACCTGAGGCTTCTCCTGAGCGGATGCTGCGAGGATAATTCCGCCGGCGCTCTTCTCTTCGATTTCAACAGACTTGAGAACTACTCTGTCTGCAAGCGGTTTGATTTTCATATTTATACCTCCAAATAAAATTTACGCACTTTGGCACTCTGATTGGTCGAGTGCTAATATGTATTTTAACACTTATTTTCGAAAAATCAAGAGCTTTTTCCAAAGTTTACAATTATGTAATAATTCGCGGGCATAATTGACTTTATTATATGTCAATGATAAAATTTATTATTATGATAAAATCGGAGAAGATAAAGTCGATATTCGCGAAACTGAGCGGTTTTTCCGTTACCGTTTACTACAGCATTCTGCTGTTTGCGGTGGCGGGTGTCTTTATATTCACGGGCCGCGAAGTCCTCGGGACGTATATCCTCGCGATTATCGTTTCATCCACTCTGATAATCAGCGACGATCTGCTCCCAACCCTAGAGGGAATACTTGTTATCTGCTGCTTTGCGATTCGCTGCAAGAATTCCGCGCCCGAGTTTTTCTCTATGTGGTATCTCGGAATACCGACTGTTGTTTTTGTTATTCTGCGTTTCATTTTATATAAACCCAAATTCAGAAAAAACTCGTTTACTCCAGGAATGCTCGCTGTATCTGCAGCGATCCTGCTCGGCGGCGCAGGGATTATCTACTGGAAATCATATTTCTCCCCTACTTCGCTGTTTTATATGTTCTCGCTCGGTATCGGTATGGTGATACTCATATCGTTTGTTTCACCCTGTCTCAGATCCGACAGAGGCTATGATTTCGCCGACAGATTTGCGAAAATTCATATGACCGCTCTCTTTACTCTCGCGCTCTCACTGTTTCAGGAATACGCTTCAAGATTCGATGAATTCTCGCAGAATTTCTCAGTCCTCCCCTTCCAGTGGAGAAACAATGCGGCAACTATTCTTATGATGTGCATGCCGTTTGCGTTTTACCTCGCGGCGAAGAAATACAGCTGGACCTTCGCGGGCCTGCTCGATTATATTGCGATTCTTTTTACCGGCTCGAGAGGCGGTCTCATCTTCGGAACAGTTGAACTTGCAATCTGCCTAGTGCTGATACTTGTTCTCGATAAAAAACACAGGAAAAACAATATAATTCTTATCTGCGTCCTTTCACTCGGCGCAATTCTTGCGAGCGGAATACTTTTTGAAATGATAAGCTACACGATTCAGAGAATGCTTGACCCCGATGAAAATTCTATCAGGCTGAAACTGATTGAACGCGGCTTTGAAGATTTCAAGGCAAGTCCGCTGGTCGGCAGAGGTCTCGGATATATGGGCAACAGAGACATTCACCAGAGCGCAAAGCACACCCTCTGCTGGTATCACTGCTCGATAATTCAGGTTTTCGCCTCAACGGGTCTGATCGGCGCGGCGGCATATACTTTCCTGAATATTCAGAGAATCAGATGCTTTATTAAAAATCTCTCATTCTTTGCGGTAATTCTTTTTACGGCGTTTATCAGCCTTGAAATGATGTCATTTGTAAATCCCGGAATATTCGCTCCGTTCCCCTATCTTATGCTCGCGACAATATACTTCGTCGTTATGGAAAACTGTAATTCAAAAGATACCGAAGGCCTGAAACGAATGATGAAAGGCGATAAACATGAAAGTTCTAACGATAGGAAATAATTATACGGGCGCGGCTTTGTCAT